>JADCDC010000596.1 GCA_020252385.1 Aestuariivirga sp. | reverse complement strand
GGCGCCAATGCCACCGGTTCCATCGTGTTCGTGATCGATGGGGGTGGCGTTCCCATCACCCTTGGGCTGAAAGGCACGATCGCCGTGCCCTTCGCCTGCGCGATCACAAGCTGGACGCTGATGGCGGATACGACGGGATCCGTCACCCTCGATCTCTGGAAGTCGGACTTCGCCACCTATCCGCCCTGCGCCGCCCAGTCGATCACGGGGTCAGCGAGGCCCGCCATCAGCTCGGATGTGAAGGCCTCTTCGTCCACGCTCACCGGCTGGACCACGACCATCGCGGCGGGAGACATCTTCGCCTTCAATGTAGATGCGGTATCGGGCTTCAACCGTCTCTCGGTCGGCCTCGCCATCACCCGTCTCTGACAGGATCACGCTCATGTCGATTTCCAACGCCGCCGAGTCGGCGATCATGAAGCTCGTCTTCCAGGCAATTGCCTGGGCGAACTATGCCGACAACGCGGCCGTCTCGCCCGAGGCCAATATCGCCGTGGCGCTCCATACGGCGGATCCTGGCGATGCCGGGACACTGGCCACCAGCGAAGTGACCTATGCCGGCTATACCCGCATCAATGTCGCGCGCTCGGTGTCGGGCTGGTCCGAGAGCAACGGCGTCGTCTCGCCGGTCTCCAATATCGACTTTCCCGCGGGAACGGGCGGCTCGGGGATCGTCACGCACTTCTCGACGGGACGCACAGGCGGTGGAGCCGCGGCCGCACTTTGGCAGGGCACGGTCGTTCCCAATATCGTCTGCGGCAACGGTGTCACGCCGCGTCTCACAACTGCTTCGACGCTGACACTGGATTGAGATGTCCATGACCCGCGCCACAGACGTGCGAAGGTGCCTGATGACCTGTGACGTCGCAGGTCTGATGCCGTACCTCAGCCAGGAGATCGGTCCCGTCGAAGCGTTCATCGCGCTGCACATCGCCCGGGTGGAGGCAGTGACCATGCCGGAGAGACTCAAGCGGTATTCCCTCGCGTTTCTCGCCGAGCGCGGCATTCGAAACATCGCCGGCCGATGGACCGTGGACGCGCCACCGCAGGCGGAGGTGTTCACTGCCGCCGGCATCGCCTCACGTTCGTCGGATGCGCGCCTCTCCCAGCGCATCGTGCGCGCCATGGGAGACGCCTGTCTCGACGCTCTGGCTGCCGGCATCACCGAGCCCCCAATTCAGAAAGAACGCATGCTGAAGGCGAGAGCACGGGAACGGTTCCGCATGAGGATCTGCTGAGATGACGGTTTATTTCATGGGGACCGAGGTCCAGGACTTTCCCTACAACTCCGTGCCGACAGGCATGTGGAACAATACCGACACATGGCGCTTCTACACGGCCAATGTGCGCTCGACCTGCTATCTCCCCTCAGGCGCGGCCGAGACGAACTACTTCGAAACCGGAAGCTTCTCCGCGACCGAGTTCTGGACCCATGCCGTCATGCACATCGACTACATTGCGGGAACCGGCACGAACTATTTCATGGGCTTCTGTGCCGGCGGAACCGTACGGATCGGGATCCGCTTCGGGAGCGGCGGCTTCACGCTCCATTACTGGTCCGGCAGCGCCTGGGTCAGCTTCGCCTCCGTGGCGATGACCTCCGAGGGATTGTTTCGCTTCGACGTCTACATCAAGGTCGGAAGCCCCGGCCAGGTGCGGCTCTACATCAACAACATTCCCGTTGCCTCCAGCACCGTGATCGACACGAGCTTCGGCGGCGCCGTCTCCGCCTTCAACACCGTGCGCTTCTGCCCGGTGGGCGTCACCACCAACGCCATCACCCATGTGAGCGAGGTGATCGTGGCCGACTGGAACACCATCGGTGCAAAGGTGGTGAGCCGGGCGCCCAATGGCGCGGGAAGCTGGAACGAGTGGACGGGATCCGGCTACCTCGCGGTCGACGAGGTGAACCTCGCGAGCGATTTCCTGCTCTCAGGGACAGCCAATCAGCGCTTTTCCGCCAGCTTCGCGGACTTCCCGGCACCCGGAACGGGCGAGAGCATCGAAGGCGTCAAGATTGCCGCTGCGGCCATCCGCGACGCGGGCGGCCCCCAGAACCTGAACTTCTTCAGCCGCATCGGGGGAACGGACCATGACTTCTCCGACCAGTCCGTTCCCGCCGTGCAACTGACCTCGACACCCAACTCGCAGTTCCTGGCCATCAATCCGGCGACCGCGGCGCCATGGGTTCTCGCCGACCTCAATGCGGCCGAGTTCGGCGTCAGGTCGCGAAGCTAGGACCGCTGGGGGATGGCGGACGAAATCGATCTCGACAAGCTGGTCCTGTCTGGCACCTTCCGGCTGACGGCTGCCACCAATCCCTTCGACAGGCTCCTTCTCGACAAGCTCGTCCTGACCACCGGGTTGAAGCTCGCCGTCCAGCCGGACAACCCGTTCGACAAGCTGCACCTCGAGAAGCTGGGGCTCGCTGCTGCCTTTCGCGGCCCGGCGGTGGGGTTCGGGTCTGCCGCAGCCACGGGCCGTGCCATGGCGCAGTCCGAAGTGGTGCTGGCGATCCGGCCGGCGGCTGATGACGCTGTGGGCGGGTGGAAGAACGAGGCAGATGGAACGACCCTCTACAGCTCGATCAGCAAGCCTGCCGACGATGATGCCACCTATGTCCGCGGGGCCCAGGGGGTGGCCAACGATACGGCGCGGGTGAAGCTGGCACTTCCCAACCATGAGCTGGGCGACGAGGTCCATGTCGACTATCGCATCGGAAAGTATCCGCCGCTCGCGACCCAGTCGCTCGACATCACGGTCAGGCTGCTGCAGGGCGCCATCCCCGTCGTGAGCTGGACACATCAGGATGTCGGCGGCACGCCGGCCAGCTTCGCGCGCACGCTCACGGAGGCGGAGATCGCCAGCATCACCGACTTCGGCGACCTTTTCCTCGAATTCGTCTCCACTCCCTATTGAGGCCGACCATGGACACGCCAGCCCTGATCCGGCGCCGCAGCATTCATTCGGGCCGCCTCGAGCGCTGGCTTGGTGCGGAGCGCATCGAGAGCCTGTCCCGCCACTTTCGCGAGGGTGGGGGCAAGCGGCAGCCCTGGTATGGCCCGCCCGTCAACATTCCCGACTGCCCCGGCTCGGTCTGGATCTGCGGCGACGGGGACTTCGCGGGCGATTTCGATCGGGGGTTCTTCGAGAGTGCCGCGGATTCCTTCGCATCGCACCTGAAGAACCTCTGGAAGGCGGCGGGCAGGCCGTTCTATGTCCGTGAACACCGTCATGCGCCCTTCTTCGGGGCGGGCTTCGCCTCGATCTCGGATGCGCTGGCACGGGCGTCGTCGGGTTACTCGCAGCTGCTCAATGGCAACATCGCCAAGAGCGGCCCCACGGGCGTGGTCGGTGCGGCCTCTTCC
>JADCDC010000595.1 GCA_020252385.1 Aestuariivirga sp. | reverse complement strand
GGGAGAGTTGGTTCAAGCCGCTCGACACGAAGACATATGTGATCTGGCGCGTTCCGGCCGGACACAACCCAAAGCTGAGCGAAGGCCTCGCGCGACTGGAACTGCTGCGCAAGAACGGCGCGACCGAAGAGGCTTTCGATTTTGCCTATATTGAGCGAAGGAAGCTCGCTGATGCCCAAGCTTAAGATTGACGGCACCGAGATCGAGGTCGAGAACGGCCTCACATTGCTGCAGGCCTGCGAGATGGCCGGGGCCGAGGTGCCGCGTTTCTGCTATCACGAGCGCCTGTCGATCGCCGGCAACTGCCGCATGTGCCTCGTCGAGGTGAAGGGCGGGCCGCCGAAGCCCCAGGCTTCCTGCGCCATCGCGGTCAACGACCTGCGTCCCGGCCCCAATGGCGAGCCGCCGGAAGTCTTCACCAAGACACCGATGGTGAAGAAGGCGCGCGAGGGCGTGATGGAGTTCCTGCTCATCAACCATCCGCTCGACTGCCCGATCTGCGACCAGGGCGGGGAATGCGACCTGCAAGACCAGGCCATGGCCTATGGCATCGACAAGAACCGCTTCCACGAGAACAAGCGCGCCGTCGAGGACAAGTATCTGGGCCCCCTCGTCAACACCCACATGAACCGCTGCATCCAGTGCACGCGCTGTGTGCGCTTCACCACCGAAGTCGCCGGCATCGAGGAGATGGGCGCGACGGGCCGCGGCGAGGACATGGAGATCACCACCTATCTCAACAAGGCGATCTCCTCCGAGCTCCAGGGCAACATCATCGACCTGTGCCCGGTCGGCGCGCTGGTTTCCGCCCCCTATGAGTTCAAGGCGCGCCCGTGGGAACTGCGCAAGACCGAGACCATCGACGCGATGGATGCGGTGGGCTCCAACATCCGTGTGGACGCGCGCGGCCGCGAGGTGATGCGCATCCTGCCGCGCACCCATGAGGACGTGAACGAGGAATGGATCTCGGACAAGACGCGCTTCGTGTGGGACGGCCTCAAGTCCCAGCGCCTCGACCGGCCTTATGTCCGCGAGTTCGGCAAGCTGCGCCCGGCGCTCTGGCAGGAGGCTTTCCTGCGCATCGCCCAGCGCCTCAAGGCGACGAAGCCCGAGCGTGTCGGCATCATCCTCGGTGATCTCGTCGCGGCGGAGGAGGCCTTCTCGGCGCGCCAGTTCGCCGACCAGCTCGGCATCAGGAACATCGACTGCCGCCAGGACGGCACACCCCTGGGCGGCCTCGGCGGCCGCGCCGGCTATCTCTTCAACACCGGCATCGCGGGGATCGAGGAGGCGGACTCGATCCTGCTCATCGGCACGAACCCGCGCCTCGAGGCGCCGGTGCTCAATGCGCGCATCAGGAAGCGCCTGCTGCGCGGCGGCTGCAAGATCAGCGTCATCGGCGAGAAGGCCGACCTGACATATCCCTATGACTATCTTGGCGCCGGCCCCGACACGCTGAGCCAGTTCATCGCCAGCGAGCAGCCGTCGGTTGCGAAGCCCATGGTGGTGGTGGGGCAGGGCGCCCTGGCGCGTGCCGACGGCGCGCAGGTGCTGGCCGCAGCCTGGAAGGCCGCCCAGAAGCTTGGCGCGGTGAAGGACGGCTGGAACGGCTTCAACGTGCTGCACACGGCCGCGGGCCGGGTGGGCGCGCTCGATGTCTGCGCGCTTCCCGCAAGCGAGGGCGGCAAGACCACTAGGCAGATGCTGGAAGCCGCGAAGGCGGGTGAGATCGATGTGCTGTTCCTCATCGGCGCCGACGAGATCGACACGCAGGCGCTGGGCTCCACCTTCGTCGTCTATGTCGGAACCCATGGTGACGCGGGTGCCCACCGGGCCGACGTGATCCTCGCCGGTGCCGCCTATGTCGAGAAGCAGGTGACCTACGTCAACACCGAGGGGCGGCCGCAGCTGACCCAGCGCGCCTCCTTCCCGCCGGGCGAGGCGCGCGAGGACTGGGCGATCTTCCGTGCGCTTTCGGAGGCGATCGGCTCCACCCTGCCGTGGAACACGCTCGATGAACTGCGGAGCGCCATGTACAAGGTGGCGCCGCAGCTGATGCGCATCGACCAGCGCACCCCCGCAGCAACGGCCGAACTCGCCGATCTCGCGAAGGCCGAGGGCCCGATGTCGGCGGAGCCATTCCGCTCCCCGGTCACGGACTTCTACATGACCAATCCGATCGCCCGCGCGTCAAGGACGATGGCCGAGTGCTCGGCCCTGAAGAACGTGCGCAAGCTCGAGGCCGCGGAGTAAGCCATGACCGAGATGCTTCTCACCCTTCTCTTCTTCGTGGTCGTGAGCTTCGGCTTCATGTCCGCGCTCCTGATCATCGTCGCCTACCTCCTGTGGGCGGACCGCAAGATATGGGCGGCCGTGCAGATGCGGCGGGGCCCCAACGTGGTGGGCCCCTGGGGCCTGTTCCAGTCTTTCGCTGACCTGATCAAGTTCGCGCTGAAGGAAGTGGTGATCCCCGACGGCGCCAACAAGGGCGTGTTCATCATCGCGCCGCTCGTCACCGCAACGCTCTCGCTCGCCGCCTGGGCGGTGGTGCCCGTCTCGGAAGGCTCCTTCTTCGGCCTCACCGAGGGCAAGTGGGTCATCGCGGACATCAACGTCGGCATCCTTTATCTCTTCGCGCTCTCCTCGCTCGGCGTCTACGGCGTCATCATGGGCGGCTGGGCGTCGAACTCGAAGTATCCCTTCCTGTCGGCACTGCGCTCGGCCGCGCAGATGGTGTCCTACGAGGTGTCGATCGGCTTCGTGATCGTCACCGTGCTGCTCTGTGCCGGCTCGATGAACCTGACCGAGATCGTGCGCTCGCAGTCCACCGGGCTCGGCACCATGCTGGGCCTGCCGGGCTCCTTCCTCGACTGGTACTTCCTGCCGCTCCTGCCGATGTTCGTGATCTTCTTCGTCTCGGCGCTGGCGGAAACCAACCGCCCGCCCTTCGACCTCGTCGAGGCGGAATCGGAACTGGTGGCGGGCTTCATGGTGGAATACTCCTCCACCCCCTACCTGCTCTTCATGCTCGGCGAATACGTGGCGATCGTGCTGATGTGCGCGATGACGGTCATCCTGTTCCTCGGAGGCTGGCTGCCGATCATCGACATTCCTCCGCTCAACTGGATCCCCGGCATCGTCTGGTTCCTGATCAAGCTCATCTTCGTCTTCTTCATGTTCGCCATGGTGAAGGCGATTGTGCCGCGCTACCGCTATGACCAGCTGATGCGGCTGGGCTGGAAGGTGTTCCTGCCCATCTCGCTCGGCTGGGTGGTCCTCACCGCCGGCGTGCTCGTGGCCTTCGGGTGGGCGCCATGAGTTTCGCGGGACTGATTGGAGCCCTGCTGTTCCTGGCCATCGGCATTGCCGAACTGGCCTTCGTCAACCGTTCCGTCTACCCAACGCTCCGCTGGCGCTATGAGAAGGCCAAGATCACGCAGACCCATGGCCTTGCCCCCTCGACCATCATGGCGCTGGTGAAGGTCCAGAGCCTCATCCTCCTGCCGCTTGCCGGGCTCATGCTCGGCAACGGCATGGCCGCAACATCCGGGTGAAATCCATGAAAGTCGCACAAGCCGCCCGCTCACTGTTCCTGAAGGAATTCGTCGACGCCACCATCCTGGCGATGCGCTACTTCTTCGCGCCCAAGGCGACGATCAACTATCCCAACGAGAAGGGCCCGCAGTCGCCCCGCTTCCGCGGCGAGCATGCGCTGCGCCGCTATCCCAACGGCGAGGAACGCTGCATCGCCTGCAAGCTGTGCGAGGCGGTCTGCCCCGCCGTTTGCATCACCATCGAGGCAGGCCCGCGGCGGAATGACGGCACGCGCCGCACGACCCGCTACGACATCGACATGGTGAAGTGCATCTACTGCGGCTTCTGCCAGGAG
>JADCDC010000594.1 GCA_020252385.1 Aestuariivirga sp. | reverse complement strand
CGCCACTGCCCGCGGAGGACACGCGCGAAGTGCCGTGGGGCGAGGCCAAGGACCTGGTTCTGTCCGCCTACGGATCATTCGACCCGCAGATGGCCGAGATCGCGCGCGTCTTCTTCGACAGGAACTGGATCGACGCGCCGTCCCGCCCCGGCAAGGCGCCGGGCGCCTTCGCGCATCCGACGGTGCCCTCGGCGCATCCTTACGTGCTGCTGAACTATATGGGCAAGACGCGGGATGTGATGACGCTTGCCCATGAGCTGGGCCATGGCGTGCACCAGGTGCTGGCGGCCAAGCAGGGACCGCTGATGGCGTCGACACCGCTGACGCTTGCCGAGACGGCCTCGGTGTTCGGCGAGATGCTGACCTTCCAGGCGCTCCTGAAGCAGACGACGGATCCGAAGAAGCGGAAGGCGCTGCTTGCCTCCAAGGTCGAGGACATGATCAACACGGTGGTCCGCCAGATCGCCTTCTACACCTTCGAGCGCAAGGTCCACACCGCGCGGAAAGAGGGCGAGCTCACCCCTGAGCAGCTCAACGCCATCTGGCTCGAGGTGCAGGCGGAGAGCTTAGGGGACGGCATCAAGTTCGGCGAGGGCTACGAGACCTTCTGGACCTACATCCCGCACTTCATCCACTCGCCCTTCTATGTCTATGCCTATGCCTTCGGCGATTGCCTGGTGAACTCGCTCTATGCCCGCTACCGGGAGAGCGAGCAGGGCTTCCAGGAGAAGTATTTCGCCATGCTGAAGGCGGGCGGCACCAAGCACCACTCGGAACTCCTGAAACCCTTCGGCCTCGACGCCGCCGACCCGCAGTTCTGGGACAAGGGGCTGTCGGTGATCTCCGGCATGATCGACGAGCTGGAGGAGGTGTAAGTCAGAGTGTTCTCCCCTCCCCCTCTCCTGTGCATTCCTCGCCCCCACGCATGTGGGGGAGAGGGCAGGGTGAGGGGGTGGCGCCCGCGGGTCATGGCGGCTGACGCTCTCACGTGCTGACAGACCCCCTCACCCCTCCCTCTCCCCCGCATTCGCGGGGGAGAGGGGGAAACCCAGTGACGGATCGCCGCGCGACGCTTGCGGGGGGCGGCGGGACTGGCTAGAAGCCATCTCAGATCGTCATCCGAAGTGAAGGGGGAATCATGGCCGAACACGGGTCCAGCGGAACGCATTCGCACGGCTTCGAGGAGCATGCGAAGACCTATGAGGGGTTCATCAAGGCCTCCATCGGGGGCACCATCCTGTGCCTCTATGTGCTGGTGGCGCTGGTGGCCTTCGCCTTCGTTTCCTCCAGCACCAACCTGGTGATCGGCTTCGGCGGGCTGATTGTCGGCATCCTGGCGCTGATCATCGATATCAGGATCGAAAACAACTGGAAGTTGTCTGTCGGCTGGCTGTTGATCTTCGGCCTGCTGACCGCCGTAATGTTGGCTTGACCAGCAGGACAGGCTCATGAAAATCGCGATCCCCAAGGAAACTCACGTTGGGGAAAGCCGCGTCGCGGCCAGCCCCGACACCGTCAAGGCCTATATCAAGAAGGGCGCCGAGGTCTGGGTGCAGTCCGGCGCTGGCGCCGGCGCCTCGATTTCGGATGACGCCTTCGCGGCGGCGGGCGCCAAGATCACCGGCAACGGCTTCGCCGACCCCGACGTGGTGCTGACCATCCGCCGCCCCTCGGCGGATCTTCTCTCCACGCTGAAGCCCGGCGCCATCCTGATGGGCGGGCTCGAGCCCTATGGCGACAAGGCCGGTCTCGAGGCCATCGCGAAATCCGGCGTCGTCGCCTTCGCCATGGAACTGATGCCGCGCATCACCCGCGCGCAGGCGATGGACATCCTCTCCTCGCAGGCGAACCTCGCGGGCTACAAGGCGGTGATCGACGCCGCCTACCACTTCACCCGCGCCTTCCCGATGATGATGACCGCGGCCGGCACCGTGCCCGCCGCCAAGGTGTTCATCATGGGTGTGGGCGTCGCGGGCCTGCAGGCGATTGCCACGGCGCGCCGCCTTGGCGCCATCGTCTCCGCCACCGACGTGCGCAAGGCCACCGAAGAGCAGGTGAAGAGCTTAGGCGCCAAGTTCGTCTATGCCGACATCGCGGATGCGGCGACGAGCGGCGGCTATGCCAAGGAACTGACGGCGGAGGACAAGGCCAAGCAGGCCGCGCTCGTCGCCGAGCATGTGAAGAACCAGGACGTCGTCATCACCACGGCCCTCATTCCCGGGCGCCCCGCGCCGGTGCTGATCACGCCAGAGATGGTGGAGAGCATGAAGCCCGGTTCCATCATCGTCGATCTCGCGGTCGAGCGCGGCGGCAACTGCCCGCTCTCGAAGCCTGACCAGATCGTGGAGCACAAGGGTGTGCGGATCGTCGGCACGGTGAACCTCGCAGGGAGACTCGCCGGCAACGCCTCGCCGCTCTTCGCCAAGAACCTCTCGAACTTCCTCGACCTGATGATCAGCAAGGACGGGACGCTGAAGATCGACGATGCGGATGAATGCATCAAGGGCACGATGATCGCGCGGGATGGCGCGCTGGTGCACCCCATGTTCAAGGGAGCCTGAGTGATGGAAGCGATCGATCCGTTCGTCTCGCTGTTCGGCATCTTCGTGCTGGCGGTGTTCGTCGGCTACTACGTGGTGTGGAACGTGACGCCTGCGCTGCACACGCCGCTGATGAGCGTCACCAACGCCATCTCCTCGGTGATCGTGGTGGGCGCACTTCTCGCGGTGGGCGTCGGAGCGCTTGAGTCCGGCTCGATCACCGCGATGATCTTCGGCTTCCTCGCGCTGATCCTCGCGGCGGTGAACATCTTCGGCGGCTTCATGGTCACGAGCCGCATGCTCGCCATGTACAAGAAGAAGGACAAGTAGGCGACATGTCGGTCAACATTGCGGCCCTTCTCTATCT
>JADCDC010000593.1 GCA_020252385.1 Aestuariivirga sp. | reverse complement strand
TGGCCGGCGCCTGGAAGGGGCTGTTCTTCCACAAGAACATCGCTGCCTCCATGGCGGCCAACGCCATCATCGTCTTCACCTTCTCATACCTGAACCACCGTAAGATCTTCGATCTGTTCCTGATCGCACTGACGCTGGTGTTCCTCTCGGGCACGCTTGGCAAGACAGCGCCTGTTCTTCTGGTCGTGTCGCTGAGCCTTGGATTATTCTACCGCTACACGCTGGGCCATTCGAAGAGCCGAGCCATCTATGTGGGGGCCAACGCACTCCTCATTGCGGGGCTGGCGGCTGCCGTCCTTATCCTCCAGGACCCGATCATCAGGATACTCTCCGACCCTGACTCTCTCACCGGGCGAATAGCGATCTGGGACCTTGTCACGGACTATGTGGCTCAATATCCGGTCACGGGTGCGGGCTATGGGTCGTTCTGGCAGATCGGCAGCCAGTCGCCTGTGCACCGGCTTACGTCGGTTGAATGGCTGATCCATACCTCCCACTCGCACAGCGGCTATCTCGAAGTGATGGCGACGACGGGTGTTCCCGGCCTCTTCCTTGGCCTGCTGGCGCTGGTCTTCGTGCCCTTCGTCGCGTTCATGAATCTCGATGCCAGTGACCGAAACACCAAGGCGGCGCTCTACGCGATCTGGATCTTCGCGCTCCTGTTCAACTTCATGGAGACGCAGATCTTCACCCGTGACCGCCAGATCTGGCTTATGCTGATCATCGTCATCGCCAGCCTCAGGTGCATGGCTTACGAGAAGGGTGCGCGTCGATGAGCCTGGCGGAACAGACGGGAGAGACAATGGCCCGTGCGGGCGACCCGCCACCGCTGTTCTCCGTCGTCATCCCCGTCTACAACCGTGCTGCAACGCTGGGCGTTACCATCCGAACCGTGCTGGAGCAGACATGCGGCGACTTCGAGGTCATCGTCGTCGATGATGGCTCGACGGATGATCCGCAGCAGGCCGTCGCAGCGCTCGGCGATCGGCGCATCCGCATCGTGCGGCAGGAGAATGGTGGCGGCGGCAGCGCCCGTAACCGCGGCATAGACGAGGCACGCGGCGCCTACATCGCCTTCCTGGACTCGGACGATCTGTTCCTGCCGCACAAGCTGGAGGTCGTCGCCCGCGCAGTGGACGGCAGCAAGACGTCTGTCTGGTACTCCTATATCAACGTCGACCGGGGCGTTGGCCGCTATTGGGTGCGCCCCAACCGGCCGATCCGGCCGGGTGAGGATGTGGGTGAGTATCTCTTCGTCCACAACCAATTCATCCAGACATCGTCCATCGTCCTGCCGCGCGCGCTGGCCAGCGCCGTTCGGTTCGATGCCACGCTCCGGAAAGGTCAGGACCTCGATTTCTGCCTGCGCCTCCAGCGCAGCGGCGCTGAATTCAAGATGATCGAGGAACCGCTCATCGTCTGGGTCGATGCATCCGAAGCCGGGCGGACATCGCGCGTTCCGGGCTATCTGGCGCCGCTCTCCTGGCTCGACCGCTGCGGCCACCTGCTAACCCGCCGGGCCATGCTTGGCTACAGGGCGACCGTGCTGGCTTACTACATGGCCGGCGACAAGCCCTTCACCGTCGCAAGGGACCTTGCCGCCGGTCTCTTCCAGGCCGGTGTGCCGCCAAAGATCATCGCCCGCCAAGTCTTGCGCGCCTATCTCCCGCGCGGCCTCTACAGGCGCCTGGTCGATACCATGGTGCGCACCATTGGCCAGGCAAGCCCGGATCGTGACCAGACCTTCCGCGGCTAGCGCGAGTCGGAAGGCGGAGTGGCGCTTGCCGGCCGGCGAACACCGGACTTGCCATGCTGACGGAGGCCATGTGGGCACGGGCCGCCGCGGCCGAGGCGGCGTCGTTGCCGAGGATGGCGGACGATCGCGTCATTCTCCCATGGCTTGTCGAGCCTCCCGCCCAGCAGGAACTGCGCCCAGCGGACGGTGCGAGTCGGCTTCGCGACATGAGCGTCAGGCACCCCGGCAAATACAGTGGATCGTCAACAAAGGATTCTCGTGCGTGCACGCAGTAGGTCGTGTCGATGTCTGCGGAAACACAACATCTATGGCAATCCTGCCACAGGGCGACCGGGCCCACTGCACGCCTGATTGCGCGCAGGCCTTCCCTGCTCCATGCTGGAGAATACGCTACACAGGACACTGCCGAAGCGACTATCGCAACGTGACGCTCACCTTTATGTCCTTGCCCCCGAAGGCAAAGGGGCGCCTCTCCTCATAGACTGATGACACCGGCGATCCGAGATCGACCCCGACATCGAAAGACTCCGACGCGGTGAACGCCGCAGGCACGGTTACCGGCACGGTTCCACGCGCTGCTTCCACTCCGTCCACCCGCAGGATGACCTCGGCGGGCGCACCGGGTTTGGCGATGGTGGTATCAACCTCGATCCGGTGGGGGCCGGCGGACAGGGGTTCCGTGGCACTGATCTGCGTGATCTGCAGGATCAGCATGTTGTATTCATAGGTCAGAACGCCCTTGTCCACAAACAGGCTGACCCCGCCGCTGGCCCCGCCAAGGGCATAAAGGACGCCGGATGCGGCATCAGGGAAATCGGCATCGATCGTCACCAGAGTGGACTGCCGGCCGATCCCCGGCGCGGTGAATTCCGGCATGCGCCGGGTCGTCTCATCGAACTGCCATGAGGTATAGGGTGTCGCGACGCGATCCTCGGGATGGATCCGCAGCCAGACCCCGGCCCCGATCGGGAATGCCTTGTTTTCCTTGGCAACCTCAAGAAAGCGATCCTTCATCGCCGCAAGGCGTTCCGGATTCTCGGCCGCAACGTCGAGCGAGGCACTGAAATCCTTCGTCGTGTCATGCAACGTCCAGACATCAGCATTTGCGTCCCAGCTTGCATAGTTCACACCGGCGGTGGCCCAGGGGGTGACCGGACCAAAGGCCGAGGCCAGCCAGCCATCCTGATACAGCG
>JADCDC010000592.1 GCA_020252385.1 Aestuariivirga sp. | reverse complement strand
GGATTGAGCGGCTGATATGGCGCAGGGAACAGGCTTCGGCAACCCATACGGCGCCGGGTTACCCGGAGTTAACGGAGCGCCCTCAGCGCGTTCAGGATCACGGCGACGTCGATCGCCTCCTGCATCAGCGCGCCCTGCACCACGGAGACATAGCCGAAGGCCGCCCCCAGCATGGCCGCGAAGGAGAGGCCGAGCCCGATGAACACGCTCTGCAGCGCGATGGCCCGGGCCCGCCTTGCGGCGGAGAGGCCCTCGGCGAGCCGCGTCAGGTCATCGACCAGCAGGACCGCGTCCGCCGATTCCGAGGCGGCGGCGGAGCCCGTGGCGCCCATCGAGATGCCGACGTCGGCCGCGGCAAGGGCCGGCGCGTCGTTCACCCCGTCGCCCACCATCAGGGTGACGCCGTTCTTGCGTTCCTCCAGCACGATGGCGACCTTCTCAGTTGGCGTGAGGCCGCCGCGCAGGACGTCGAGGCCAAGGTCTTCCCCCACCCGGTCGACCACGGCCTGGGCATCGCCCGAGGCCAGAACGATGCGGCTGATGCCCGCCGACCGCAGGCTGGCGAGTGCGGCGGGCGTTTCCTTCCGGACGGCGTCCGCCAGCAGGAGATGGCCCGCCAGCCGGCCGCCGACCGCCACCGCGGCGAGTGCCGTTCCCGGCGGATGGGCCGGCCGCTCGAGCGTGAGCCCGATCTGCCGCGCCACGAAGTCATGCCCGCCCACCACCACCTCATGCCCCTCGACCTCGCCCGCCAGCCCCTCGCCCGCCGTTTCCCGCACCTTCTGCGGAAAGGACAGGCGGAGCCCCCTGTCATGCGCGGCCTCGACGATCGAGGCGGCCGTCACATGGGCCGAGGCCTGCTCGAGGGAGGCGGCAAGCCGCAGCACCTCATCCTCGGAAAGCTCTCCGGCGAGCCGGATCGCGGACAGTTCGGCGCGCCCCCTCGTGAGCGTGCCGGTCTTGTCGATAACGAGGGTCACGGCGCGGGCCATGGTCTCCAGCACGGGGCCGCCCTTCATCAGCACCCCGCGCCGCGCCGCCTTGCCCATGCCGGAGATGATGGCGACCGGCACGGCGAGAATCAGCGGGCACGGCGTTGCCGAGACCAGCACCGCCAGCATGCGGATGTGGTCGCCCGTCATGAACCATGTGGCCCCCGCCAGCGCCACCGTGACGGCGAGGAACAGCAATCCGTAGCGGTCCGCCAGGCGCACCATGGGCGCCTTGGCGGCCTGGGCCGCCTCGACGAGCCGCACGATCCCCGCATAGGTGCTCTCGGAGGCCGGCCTTTCGGCCTTCATGTCGAAGGCGGTATCGAGCGAGCGAGCGCCACTCTGCACGGACTGTCCCTCGAGGCTCCTGACCGGCACCGATTCGCCCGTCAGTGCTGCCGTGTCGAGGAGCGCCTTGCCGGAGATGATGCGGCCATCGACGGGCACGATGTCGCCCTGGCGGATCAGCAGCCGGTCTCCCGGCTCAATCGCGTCGATCGCCACTTCCGCAAGGTGCCCGTCGTCATAGCGCAGCGCCGTCTTCGGCACGCGGGCCAGAAGGGCGCGCATGTCGGCCCGCGCCCGGTTGGCGGCGAAATCCTCGAGCAGCTGGCCACCGGCATACATCAGCGCCACGACGCCCGCCGCCAGCGTCTCGCCGAAGGCGATCGCCGCCGAGATCGACAGCCCCGCCACCAGGTCGAGCCCCACCTCGCCCCGCGCCAGCGAACTCGCGATCTCGGCGAGCAGCACGGCAAGCACGACCGCCGCGGCCCCGCCCCAGATCACGCCCTGGAGATGGGCAAGCCCGGCCAGGGGTGCGAGGAGTCCGCCCGCCAGCCCCAGCAGGGCAACGGCGAACAGCAGGATTCGGATCGGGTTCACGTCGGGGCCTCCTCGCCGCCCGAGACTGCCCCGGACGCGCCGCACCTCGCCATGACGGGGATCAAGAGACCGATCCGGGCGGCTTGGGCGTCCTTTGCCATGAATTCGATCTATCCAGTAAACAATCGATTGCTCTGTCCTCAAACGCGACTCGGCATTAACAGCGCCTTTACACTTGGCTGGCAGGGTGAGCCCCAACGCGAACGGGCGACTCACGGCCCTCCCCGACCTTCGGGAGGCCAGCGGAACGGCCCGTTCCCTCACGCTTGGCAAAGAAGTTCGGCATCGCATGGCTGTCCGCGTTCTCATCGTCGAAGACGATCCTGCACAACGCAGAATTCTCGAGGAAATGGTGAGACGTTTCGGCTGCGACCCCATGCCGGTGGACAGCGGCCACAAGGCGCTCGACGTGCTGCGCAGCCCCTCCGGTGGCACCATCGAACTGATCATCCTCGACCTCAACATGCCGGGCATGGACGGGCTCGAATTCCTCGAGCGCATGCAGGCGGTGAGGGGCGACCTCCCCGTCATCGTGCAGACCGCGCAGGGCTCGATCGAGACCGTGGTCAAGGCGATGCGCGCCGGAGCCGACGATTTCGTGGTGAAGCCGATCAGCCCGGAACGCCTCAAGATCTCGATCCAGAACCTGCTCAAGGTCAATGCCCTCACCGAGGAGGTGAAGCGCCTCAACAAGAAGGTGGGTGGTGCCCTCACATTCCGCGACCTGATCGCCTCCTCCCCCGCCATGGCCAATGTGCTGCGGCTCGGCAAGCGCGGCGCGCTCTCTGGCATCCCGGTCCTGATCGAGGGCGAATCGGGCGTCGGCAAGGAGATGATCGCCCGCGCCATCCAGGGCGAGAGCGAGCGCTCCGGCCGCCCCTTCGTGGCCGTGAACTGCGGCGCGCTGCCCGAAAACCTCGTGGAATCAATCCTGTTCGGCCATGAGAAGGGCTCCTTCACCGGCGCCACCTCCCGCCACATCGGCAAGTTCCAGGAGGCCGACGGCGGCACGCTGTTCCTCGACGAGGTCGGCGAGCTGCCGCTCGCGCTCCAGGCGAAGCTGCTGCGCGTCGTGCAGGAGCGCGAGTTCGAACGCGTCGGCGACGGCCGGACGCGGCGCGTCGACGTGCGCATCGTGGCGGCGACCAACCGCGACCTGCAGGCCGAAGTCGCCGCCGGCCG
>JADCDC010000591.1 GCA_020252385.1 Aestuariivirga sp. | reverse complement strand
GAGATGTCGATGATGGCGTTGTTGTTGTCGGTGAGGTAGGGCTTGCCATCCTTGAGGCGGAGCACCAGCTTGCCCTTGAGGTCCAGAAGGCGCAGCGCCCGCTCGATCTTCCAGGCGGTGGCGTTGACGCCGAAGGGCACGACCTCGACCGGGAGCGGGAACTTGCCCAGCGTCTCGACCTGCTTCGACTGGTCGGCGATGACGATCATGTACTGCGAGGAGGAGGCGACGATCTTCTCCGCCAGCAGCGCCCCGCCGCCGCCCTTGATGAGCTGGAAGTTGGGATCGAACTCGTCCGCACCGTCGATCGTCACGTCGAGGCGCGGATGCTTCTCGAGCGTCGACATGGTGAGGCCAAGGGCCGAGGCCAGCTCGAAGGTCTGCTTCGAGGTCGCCACGCACTCGATCGAGAGGTTCTCCCGCTTCACCTTGGCGGCGAGCGCGCGGATGAAGTGATTGGCGGTCGTACCGGTGCCGAGACCCACCTTCATGTTGGGTCCGATGTAGTCCAGCGCGGCGAGCGCCGCGGCCTTCTTCTGTGCGTCTGCAGTCACGTGTTGAGCCCACCCATCAGCATGTATTTCATTTCCAGATATTCCTCGACACCGTGGTGCGAGCCTTCGCGGCCAAGGCCTGACTCCTTGACGCCGCCGAAGGGCGCCTCCGCGGTCGAGATGATGCCCTCGTTGATGCCGACCATGCCGTATTCGAGGCCTTCCGCCACGCGCCAGACGCGGCCGATGTCACGCGAATAGAAATAGCAGGCAAGCCCGAACTCGGTGTTGTTGGCCATCTCGATCGCCTCTTCCTCGGTGCGGAAGCGGAACAGCGGTGCCACGGGGCCGAAGGTTTCCTCGCGCGCCACCGCCATGTCGGCGGTGACGTCACGGATCAGCGTCGGCTCGAAGAAATTGCCGCCCAGAGACTTGCCGCCGATCACCACCTTGCCGCCCTTCTTCACCGCGTCCTCGATGTGCTCCCTGACCTTGGCGACGGCGGCCTTGTTGATAAGAGGACCTGTCGTGACGCCCTGCTCCGTGCCATCGCCCACCTTCAGCTTCTTCACGGCTTCGGCGAGCTTGTTGGCGAAGGCATCATAGACGCCCTCCTGCACCAGGATACGGTTGGCGCAGACGCAGGTCTGCCCGGCGTTGCGGTACTTCGACATCATGGCGCCCTGGACGGCGGCGTCGAGGTCGGCGTCGTCGAAGACGATGAAGGGCGCGTTGCCGCCGAGCTCGAGGCCCACCTTCTTGATCGTGGGGGCGCACTGCGCCATGAGCACGCGGCCGACCTCGGTCGAGCCGGTGAACGTCAGCGCACGGACGATGGGGCTCGAGGTCATCTCCGCGCCAATCTCACGCGAGACGCCGGTGATGACGGAGAAGACGCCCGCGGGGATGCCGGCGCGCTCGGCGAGCTCCGCCAGCGCAAGGGCCGAGAGCGGCGTCTCGTTCGCGGGCTTGCAGACGAAGGCGCAGCCCGCGGCCAGCGCCGGGCCCGCCTTGCGGGTGATCATGGCGTTGGGGAAGTTCCACGGCGTGATGGCGGCGACCACACCCACCGGCTGCTTGATGACCAGCATGCGGGCGGCGGGCCAGGGAGACGGGATCGTCTCGCCGTAGATGCGCTTTCCTTCCTCGGCGAAGAACTCGATGAAGGAGGCGCCATAGGCGACCTCGCCACGCGATTCGGCCAGGGGCTTGCCCTGTTCCGCCGTCATGATCTGGGCCAGGTCCTCCTGGTTCTCCATCATCAGGTTGAACCACTTGCGGAGGATGGCGGCGCGCTCCTTGGCGGTCTTCCGGGCCCAGTCCTTCTGGGCGCGGCGGGCGGCCTCGATGGCGGTGCGGGTTTCGGCAGCACCCAGCTTGGGCACGGTTCCGATCACGCTTTCGTCCACCGGGTTCGTCACGTCGATCGAGGCGGTGCCGCCGATCCACTTGCCGTCAATGTAACATTTGTCCTTGAGGAGCGACTTGTCCTTCAGTATGTCGCCCAACACCTGGGTCTTGCGGATATCCATTTCGAGATCTCCTCGTCATTCGGGTGGCGGGCTCTTAGCACGAGCCCCGGCCGGACACCAACACGCCAGTTTCGCGGAGTTTCCATGCCAGACCGCGCCGTGATCTTCGACCTTGACGGCACCCTCGTCGACACCGCCCCGGACCTGATGCGGGCCACCAACCACGTGCTGGAGGGGATGGGCCGCCGCGCCATCTCGATGGAGGAGGTGCGCGCCTTCGTGGGCCATGGCGCACGCGCACTGCTGACGCGCGGCCTGACGGCGACCGGCGGCCTGCCTGAGAACTACGACGTCGAGCCCGATTACCTGCGCTTCGTGGACTATTATTCCGCCAACATCGCCGAGGGCAGCGAGCCCTTCCCCGGCGTCGTCAGGCTGCTGGAGCGGCTCAAGTCGGAGGGCTTCGGGCTTGGGGTGTGCACCAACAAGCTCGAGGGCCTGTCTGTGCAACTGCTCGAGGCGCTCGACCTCAGGCGGTTCTTCGGCGCCGTGGTGGGGCCCGACACGATCGGGGTGGCCAAGCCCGATCCCCGCCCCTTCCGGGAGGCGGTGGCTCGCTTGGGCCTCGTGGCGCCGCGCGCCGTGATGGTGGGCGACAGCGAGACCGACATCCTGACGGCGCGCAACGCCGGCGTGCCGGTGATCGGCGTGCCCTTCGGCTACACGCCGCGCCCCGTTGAGGAATTCGGGCCCGACCGCATGGTGAACCATTTCGACGAGGCCTATGAGGCCATTCAGGACCTCTTCGCGCTCGCCTGACGCTCCCTGAAGAAGGATGTGACGGCTTCGAGCACCGGTGCGCGCCAGCGG
>JADCDC010000590.1 GCA_020252385.1 Aestuariivirga sp. | reverse complement strand
GATGCGGCGGTGATCGCTCACCAGGGATCGAGCGGCACATAGGTGCGGATGATCCTCGCCGTGGCGCCCGTGCTCTGCGCTTGGTCGAGGCCATAGTCGAAGGCGGCGCGAAGCTCGGGCCTTCTGGGGCTGACCAGGAAGGCGAGGTTGCGGCTGAAATAGTCGAAGTCCGAATAGGCGCCGCCCAGCAGCCGGCAGCATTGCACCGACGCATTTCCGGTGACCCAGTAGATGGTCTGCAGATTGTCGCCGAAGATGGCGTCGATCTCCTCGGCCTTGAGGGCCACGCCCGCCGCCGCCAGGCTTTCAAAGGTCTGGATGTAGGAGCCGCCGTAATAGGCCTCGAGCCAGCGGGCATGCACCGTGTCCTTCACCACGCCGATGCGGCTTCCCGACAGGGCCTCGGGATCAGCGGACGCAAGCGGGCTTCCCGCCAGCACGGCGAAACGCGCCATGATGCGGAAATAGGGCCTCGTCATCTGCGCGGCCTGGAGCGTTGCGGGATCAAGCCTGGGGCCCGTCACCGCGACATCGGCCTCGCCGCGCTCGAGCGCTCCGAGAATGTCGGCGAAGGGCAGCGCTTCGAGCGTGCAGCGCAGCCTTGCGCGCTCGCAGGCCGCAATGGCGAGTTCGACGGCGAGGCCGCCCGGCGACCCAGTATTCGAGACGAAGCTGTAGGGCGCGAAATCGGCGTCGGCGATGAGCTTTACCGGCAGGTTCTCGGGGATGTCGGGGCGCGGCTGCTCCTCCACGGTGCGGAACAGGGGTGGATCATAGGCAGGCGCTGCCGATTCTTGCGCAAATACAATCGAAGATTGCGCAATCAGTAGTAGAAACAGCTTAAGGACGGTTGAGAATTTTACCTTACGTTGCATCATTCACGCTACGTCAAGCTGGGGATGGCAGATGTATGGGGCCGATGGGCATGGCGGTTTCGGGGAAGGTCCGGAACCGCCGTTCAGCATAGCGGGGGGCGGCGCGGAAGTCTTGCCCCGTGTCGATCGCGCCGCCCTCTGCGGCATGCTGCGCCGCCTGCCGCCGGAGGAACTGGCCGACGCGCTGCGCTCGAAGCTGGTTCCGGTGGTCAGCCTCCCGGGCCTCACGCTCTACGCCGCCTGCGGACCGGCGGCCCTCGCCGAGGGACAGAGGCTGGGCCTCAGGATCGTGGGCACGGCCGATGCGCATGACCTCCTTGCTGCGGCGCGCGGCGTCCATGGCCCCGCACTCCTTGCCGAGGCCACCTTCCGCCTCGCCCGGCGGATGCCGGACTACTCGGCGCGCCGGCGCCTCACGCAGTCGCAGGCGGCGGTCCTGATCGGGCTTGCGGTGCTTGCCGCCGCGGCGGCCGTGCTGCTGCCCTTCGAGCTGTTCTGGCTCCTCGCCTCGCTCATGGGCGGGCTGTTCTTCCTTTCCATCGTGGCGCTCCGGCTCCTCTGCCTGATGCCGCCGCTGCAGAAGCCGGTGCCACCGCCGCTGCCGCTCAGCGAAGAGGAGCTTCCCTGCTACTCGGTGCTGGTGCCGCTGTTTCGCGAGACCTCGGTGCTGCAGCAACTGGTGCGGGGGCTTGGCGCGCTCCGCTATCCGGCGGAGAAGCTCGACATCAAGCTGATCCTCGAGGAGGAGGACATCCTCATGCAGCGGGCGCTTGCCGCGATGGAGCTGCCATCGCATTTCGAGCTGATCGTGGTTCCCGCCGGCCGGCCGCAGACCAAGCCGCGCGCCCTCAACTATGCGCTGGCGTTCTGCCGCGGCACGCTGCTGACGATCTACGACGCCGAGGATGTGCCGGAGCCCGACCAGCTCAGAAAGGCGGCCTCGCGCTTTGCCATGGCCCCGCCGGAACTCGCGTGCCTGCAGGCCGAGCTCACCTTCTTCAACCCGGACGAAAACTGGTTCAGCCGGCAGTTCACGGCTGAATATGCCGTGCTCTTCGGGATCCTCCTCCCGGTGCTGGCCGACCACCGCCTGCCGCTGCCGCTGGGTGGCACCTCCAACCATTTCCGCACCGACGTGCTGCGCCAGGTCGGCGCCTGGGATCCCTTCAACGTCACCGAGGACGCCGATCTCGGACTGCGTCTCGCCCGCCACGGCTACCAGACCGGAACGCTCGACAGCCACACGCTGGAGGAGGCGAACACGCGGCCCGTCAACTGGCTCAGGCAGCGTGCGCGCTGGCTCAAGGGCTTTCTCGCCACATGGCTCGTGCACATGCGCGATCCCGCACGGCTCCTGCGGGAACTCGGGCCCTCGGGCTTCTGGGTGGCGCAGGCGGTGACGGTGGGCGTCTTCGCCTCGGCCCTGCTGCATCCGCTCTGCCTCGCCGCGACGCTGTGGATCGTGGCGTCCCAGCCGCCGCTCACAGCGCCCACCGGTCTTGCGGTGCTTGCGCTGGCGGGCCTCAACCTCCTCGTCTTTGTCGCGGGCTATGCGCTGGGCCTCATCCTGACAGGGGCCGGGCTGCGGCGGCGGGGCCTGTCCGGCTGGGCGGGCACGCTCGTCACCATGCCGCTCTACTGGCTCCTCATGTCGGCCGCCGCCTGGCTGGCGCTGTGGCAGTTCGTGGTCGCACCCTTCCACTGGAACAAGACGGAGCACGGCTTGTCGCACATGCAGCAGAAGCGCCCGCCGCGCCCCCGTCAGGCGCGTGTCTCTCCGCGGTAGTGGCTGAGCGCATCCTCTTGCGAGGCCGCGAACTCCACACCCGGAGGCTTCACGCCGTGGGTGAACAGGGCGCGCCTGATGCCAGGGTTGGCGCCGGCGACATAGAGCCTCACACCCTGCCGCGCTGTCTTGCGGGCGAGGCCTTCCATCACGTTGGCGCCCGTCGAATCGAGGAAGGGTACGGCGGAGAAGTCGACGATCAGCGCCTTGTGCGTATCCTGGATGCGGTCCAGCACCGAGGCGATCGAGGCGGCCGCACCGAAGAAGAAGGCCCCGGTGATGCGGTAGATGACGACGTCCGGATTGGCGGCGATCGCCTCGTCATAGCCGCCGCGCGGCTGGTCCTTGTCCGCCATGTCCTCGCCCACGAAGGGGGTGCGGGTCTCGACCGCGGTGGCCTGCGACATGCGGTGGATGAACAGCACGGAACCGAGCGCGAAGCCGACGATGATCGCCTCCGTGAGGTCGCGGAAGATGGTGAGGAAGAAGGTGGCGGAGAGCACCGCGACATCGCCCCAGCCGGAGCGCACGAGCACCGCGATCGCCGATTTCTCCACCATGTTCCAGGACACGATGGCGAGAACGCCCGCCAGTGCCGCAAGCGGGATATAGGCCGCGAGCGGTGCCGCCACCGCCATGAACAGCAGGATGAACACCGCATGCAGCATGCCCGAGACGGGCCCGTGCGCGCCGGAGCGCACGTTGGTGGCGGTGCGCGCGATGGTGCCGGTGACGCAGAAGCCGCCGAACAGGGCGGAGCCGATGTTGGCCGCCCCCTGCGCCACGAGTTCGCAGTTGGAGCGATGGCGGCGGCCCGTCATGCCGTCCGCCACGACGGCGGAGAGCAGCGATTCGATGGCGCCGAGGAGCGTGAAGGAAATCGCGGCGGGCAGCACCGCGATGACCTTTGCCCAGGACATCTCCGGCAGCTTCGGCGCGGGCAGCACGCTGGGGATGCCGCCGAACTTCGTGCCGATGGTGGCGACCGGCAGGTCGAGGAGGGCGGTGGCAAGGGCGGCAAGCGCCACCGCGATCAGCATGCCAGGCCAATGCGGGCGGAACCGCTTGAGGCCGAGGATCACCCCCGCCGTGCCGAGCGAGATCGCAAGGGCGGCGGGCGTGAGTGTCGGCAGCGCCTGCCAGAGGACCGGCAGTTTCTCGAGCAGCGGCCCCGGTTCCGCGCCATCGAGGCTGAGCCCCAGGAGTTCCCTGATCTGGCTGGCG
>JADCDC010000059.1 GCA_020252385.1 Aestuariivirga sp. | reverse complement strand
CTTCCGATCTGAACCGCCGGCCATGAAGCCGGCAAAGCCGGCATAGGCCCCGATGGTCGCAAACTCGCCATGGGCGATGTTCATGCGCCCCGTGATGCCGTGTATGAGGGCGAAGCCCAGCGCCAGCAGGACATAGGCTGCTCCGATGGGCATGGCGGAGAGTGCGGATTGCAGATACTTCCCCGGCCCCGCCGCCATGCTGACGAGACCCGTGGCGGGCCGCACGATGCGTTTCGCCGCCACATCATTGCCGGGGCCTGCAAGCCAATGGCTGCGCAGGAACATGAGGCGGCCTGACCCAAGCTCCCTGCCGTCGATGGTGACTGCCAGCAGATCGAGCTGATCGAGATCCCTTGCAGCACCCGCGAAGGTGCAAACCTGATGCCCCGCCACGCCCGTGGCCTCGGCGCGATAGGCGACGGTGATGACGTTATCTGCTCCCGAGACGCTCTCGATCAGCAGGCGGCCATCTCCCGGGGCCAGTCCCGCCAAGGCGATCAGGCACTGATCCACCCGCGCCGGATTGCCGAGCGAGCACCCGGACAGCACAAGCAGGAACAGACAAAGAGAGGCGATCCGGACTGTCACACCACCATTGAACCCGGTCCCTGCGCGAAGGCAAGGGCGCAGAGGCGGCGGAACCCGGCGTTCGCAATGCCGAGGTCTGAATTCGATCCCGCCTTCGCTCCACCAAGGGTCCACACGCGAAACGCGAAATCCACGCAGTGGAGGCACGGGGTGCAGGCAGCGCTTCCACCGTTGCGAGAACCGCTTCCAGTTCGAGCAAGATCATCCAGAACGCATAGATGTTTATGTATGGCAGCTATTGAAACCGTGCAAAAACTCCCGAAGGGACGATGCAGGGCACGCAAGCAGCACCATGACTCAGGCTGACGCAGACGAACTGCGGAAGATCGTGCGAGGCATGACGGACGCGATCTATGAACACTACCCGCCACTGAGACCCCGTGACCGTCCTCAGGGATATGCGCGCGGAATCGACTTCTACAGCCGGAAAGATCTTGAACGGATCATCGCAACCATCTGCATCGTGTACCGGAAGAAGGGTGCGGACTATCCGGACCTGATCAACCCGCGGCTCTATTCGGAGAAGCTGAACAGCATGAAGCTGCTTGGCTGGATGAAGATACCGGAGAGCGGGAACAAGCTGCTGACGGCGAGCTTCATTCCGCCGGAGGCGAGAGGTCTCCTCCGGGTCCCGGACGTGGTCTGGCGTTCCACCAGGGCCGTGCTGCCGCCGAACGGGTCGATTCCCGACGGCGAGTATTTCCTGAAGTCCAACCATGGCTGCGGCTTCTACCAGCGCATCAGGTATCCGCTGACCGTGAAATCGCGGCGCATGCTGGAGTCTTCGGCTTCGCTCTGGCTCCAGGCTGACTACGGTCATGTCATGGGGGAGTGGTGGTACAACGTCTTCGAAAGGGCCGTGTTTCTCGAGCGTTGCGTCACGCGGCGCAACCCATCCGTGGTGGTCCTGCTGTTCACGTTCAAGGGGCGTGTCGGCCTGATCTCGTTTGACGAAAAACAGATGGACGGCTCGACGCGCGTCAATGTGATGGACCCGTCATACCGCCTTCTGGCCGAACAACTGCCCGGCAATCCGCCCGTCACGAACTTCTCCCTGTCGCACGACATGAAGAATAGGCTCACCGCGGCGGCGGAGGCCGTGGGCCGCCCGTTCGAAGCTGTGCGTGTGGATCTGATCCCGGGTGACGACGGCAACATCTATCTCAACGAAGTCACCTTCACCAATGACGCGGGCGTTCCGTTCCCAAGCCGGGAACGCGACTTGCATCTCGGCGATCTGTGGGGACGCTGCTCGTTTCTGGACACCGCCTGATCGAACTACGATGCCGTCTCCGGCATGGCGGGAGCCTTGAGATATTTCCAACCGCGCCACTGACCCGGAGCGGTGCGGATGTGGGGCAGGAGTGCCGCAGACATTTCCTCCACGCCCATCCTGACTGCTGTCACGCGGTCGCCGCACTGGCTGACATCGATCGACTTTCCGATAACCACCGCGAAGCTGCCGTCATCCTGCATCCTGATGAAGACCGGCAGCAGCACGGAACCGGTCACATAGGCGAGGCCCGGAGCGCCTGTCGACACAGGCAGGTGAGCACGTCCAACCGGCATGTTGGCGACTTCGCGCCCCTCCCAGTGACCAGCGGTGATGGATACGATTTCACCCTGTTTGAGCAGTTGATGGGCCTTGCGCAGCGCCACCTGCTCCGCTCCTCTCTTGATCAATATTCTCTGCTTGAGATACCGGTCCTCGATTCGTGACCTGATCGGGTTGAGAACCCTCACGCCGAAGCGCGTGGAGGAGAAGCCATGTTCCGGCCGGCTGAGATGGCTGACCTGATAACCGGCCTCATGCAGTGACTTCTTCAGGGGAAGCCCGTTGAAGACGAAATGCGCGACCCACAGGATGACACCCTTGCCATCCGACCGAGCCTTCCTGATCGCCTCATCGCCTTCGATGGTGGCGGTCATCCTCCAACCACCGATCCTGTAGTCCCTGAGATACTGCAGGTAGGACAGCAGGCGATTGCGCTCAAGTTCATCCACGACGCCTTGAGGAGAGCCCGGAGCGTGATCAAGCAGGCCCGACGTCACCACTCCGGCCGCCGCCGCATCAGGTTCCTTGCGGCGGCGGAGTGAAGCGAGGCCCGACACGAACTTGACCCAGAGAGTTTCGGGAACCGTCCATGCGACCGCAGCGTAGACTGGAAGCATGAGGAGCAGCTTCACGTCACTCTTGCTGACCAGCTCCCGCTTGCCAACGCTCAAGACTCTCTTCCTGAGAAAGATCATTTCATCACTCCTGACAGCAGGATCGTGTACTTCTTCAGCGAACAAGAGACCTGAGGCGAAGCTCCCTCGTGATGTCTATCGAATGAGCGAGCTGCCTTACGAATTTCTCGTACAGTCTAGGTATGTCGTCCAGCAGCTGCGCCCCTCGATGTGCAGCCCTCGATGCGTACCGGGCATGGTTTTCCGAAAGCAACTCGTCAAACGAAGCAAGCCAGTGACTGATGTCCAGCGTGGGATCGAGCGTGATTCCGCCCTCACCGATCGTGTCTGGAAGGTTCCCGCGATTGCTGGCGAGAACCGGAATTCCGCACACTTGAGCTTCTGTTGCCGTCCGTCCCCAGGATTCCCGGTTGATACCGGGCATGAGTAGCAGGCGGATCCTGGGAAAGATGTGCAGCAAGTCTCTTTGATTGGGCAGGATATCGACATTCTTCAGCTGACGCGCTGCCTCGATGATGGCTTCCTCTGAGTTCCAGCTCTCAATGAACAGAAACCTGTGCTCTTGTCTGTTTTGAGCGAGTGCGACGGCGATCTTGCCACCCTTTCGGACGGACAGGGATGCAAACAGGATTTCGTCTCCAGCGCTCTTTGTGGAGGTGTATTGCTCGATGCCAAAAATGGGCGGGACGACCGTGGATGGTTTTCCGATCGTCTTCAGGATATGGGCGGCTGTGGTTTTCGAGTTCGCGATATAGGTGCTTCGCGTGATGATCGCGGGTGGGGCCTTGATCAGGTTCAACATGCAGTCATGTTCATAAATGACGAGCGGCTTGTGCCCGATGAGAGGCTCCAGATCCGCCAGCCAATCTCCCGCCTGCATCACGACGATCGCATCTGGAGCCGCCAGTTCGATCGCCTTCATGACGGCCTCGCGGAGGCTTGACGAGCGCACTGTAAGGTAACCGTCATCGGTCGTTATGGACTTCCGCCCTGGCGTGCGCGCCGCAACACCGACCAGATGTCCATCGCGTGAGAGACGTACGGCGAGGCCGTGCATCGTCAGCTCAGTACCAGCCGACAATTCAGGGTATGACTGGCCATTGCGTACGAAAAGAATCTTCATCCGGCATTCACAGGTTTAACGGACTGCCGGAACCGATATCGTACGGTTCTGTTCACATTGCAAGGCACGGCCACCGGCGAACGCCGGCACCGCGCCACGCATGCGCGAGACGGCTGCAACCCCTGATGTCCACGGCGGGGCCGTTACCCTCTTCCGAGGTGCTTCTCCAGGTCGAGCCTGACGGCGACCGTCGCCATGGCGACGACAGAGGCGCCGCCGCGTTCCTCGTCGGGGATGTCGAGGCCGCCCTTCACGACATTCACCGTGACCTGGCCGTGCGGCAGGCTGGCGGCGACCGCCGCCTTGTCCACCTTCTCAGGCTTCTGCACGCCGATCGTCACCTCGACCTGCATGGTCTTGGGCTCGATGCCGAGGGTGCGCAGGAAGGGCAGCGAGGAATGGTGGATGCAGTCCTGCACGGCGCGCAGCGCCGCCTTGGTGTAGTCGCCGCCATGCATGTCGTTGCCATGGCCCATTTCGAGGATCACGCGCTTCAAGGCCATCACTTTTTCTCCGGCAGGTCGAGGTAGACGATCGCCGCGGCATTGGCCATCAGCGTGAGGTTGGTGCCTTCGTCGTTCATGATCTCGAGGCCGCCCTCGACCACCTCCACGGTGGAGGTGCCATAGGGCAGTGTCGCGGCGACCGCCGCCTTGTCCACCAGTTCGGGCTTCGGCACGCCGACCAGCACCTTCACATGCATGTCCTTGGGCGACAGGCCCACGGCATTGGCCACGGTGAGCGAGTTGTGCCAGAGCGCGTCCTTCAGCGCCCGTATCGCGGCCTTGGTGTAATCGGCCCCGGTGAGGTCCGTTCCCATGCCGATTTCGACGATCATGCGGGTCAGCGCCATGTGTTCTCCGATCTTGATAAGTTACGAGGACAGGAAGGCCGAGACCTCGGCGTTGAAGCGCCGCGGGTTCTCGAAGAACATGAAGTGGCCGCCGCCCTCATGCTCCTCGTAGATCGAGGCCTTCGCATTGGGGTTGACGGAGGCGATCCACGCCTGCGATTCAGCCGAGAAGATGCTCTTGCGCCCGCCGATGACGAGGGAGGGAAGCCGTGTCGCCATGATCACGTCCCGCCAGTCGTTGAGGCAGTGGTCGAACAGCAGGTCGGCCGCGGCGGCGCGCGGCATCTTGAGGTTCTCGGACGCGATCCAGCGCAGGTCCTCCTCCGGCATCGCCGAGGTGAACATGCCTCTCAGGATCTCCATCGTGCCCTCAACCGTGCCGGTGGCGCGCACAACGTCGCAGAAGCCCGCGACCGCCTGCACGTCGGGAAGCAGGCAGCCGTATGTCTTCTTCGTCTCCTCGTCCCAGCCCGGAAGGGCCGCGACCATGGGCGCCTGATCCACGATGACGAGGCGGCGGAGGCGCTCCTCGCCGAAGAGGTCGAGATAGCTCCAGATGATGGAACTGCCCATCGAGTGGCCGAGCACGTCCACGCTCTTCAGGTCCAGCGCCTCGAGCACCTCGCGAAGGTCCTTCGCGAGGCGCTGGATGCGATGGCCCTTCGGCGCATCGGGGCTTTCGCCATGGCTTCGCATGTCGAGCGCGATGACGCGGCGCGTCCTGGCCAGCTCCTCGATGTTGCGCCCATACTCCGCCGCCGACTGCGACCAGCCGGGGATCATCACCAGCGGCTGGCCGCTGCCCGCCTCGATGGCGGACAGCACCGCGCCGTCCGAGAGCTGGATCTTCCTGTTCGCCACCATGGGAGCCTCCTGCCGTTTAGAGCTGCACGCCCTTGGTGAGCGCGCCATCGATCACCAGGTTGGTGCCCATGGTGAAGCTTGACGCCGGGCTCGCCAGGAACACGATGCCCTTGCCGATCTCCTCCGCCGTTGCCATGCGGCCCGTGGGGTTGAGTGCGAGCGCGCTCTGGAACAGGTCCGGCAGGTTCTTCTCGATGTATTCCCAGATGCCGTCCTTGAAATAGACGTTGCCGGGCGAGACCGAGTTCACGCGGATCAGCTTCGGCGCCAGCTTGTGGGCAAGGCCGTGCGCGTAATGGATGAGTGCCGCCTTGAAGGCGCCATAGGCGGGCGAGGTGAAGTCGATCTCGCGGCCCGACACCGAGGAGACGATGACGATCGAGGGCCACTTCGATGTCTCGAGATAGGGCAGCGCGGCGTTGACGGTGCGCACCGTGTGCATCATGTCGATGTCAAACTGCGCCTGCCAGGAGGCTTCGGTATCCTCCGCCGCCGCGAGCGCCGAGACATTGGCGACCACGATGTCGATGCCGCCCAGCGCCTTGGCGCTGTCGTTGACCCAGCCTTCGAGGGCCGCCTTGTTGCCGACGTCGATCGCCTGCCCGAAGGCCTTGACGCCAGTTCGCTTGAGGCCCGCCACCGTGGCGGCGACCTCCTCCTGGTTGCGCGCGCAGATCGACACGTTGGCGCCTTCCGCCGCGAACATGTCGGCCGCGCGCCGTCCGATGCCCTTCGTGCCGCCGGTGACGAGCGCGTTCAATCCCTTGAGACCAAGATCCATTGCCGTCTTCTCCCTATTGTCCGAGATATGATTTGAGGATCGATGCACCGAGCGTGTACTTGGGATCGACCATGTTGCCGACGCGCACGCGGCCGGCCTGGGTGAGCAGGAAATAGGCCTCGAGCTCGTCGAAGCCATAGTCCGAGGCGAGCCAGCGCGTGAGCTCGCGATAGGCGATGCGGGCGGCGTCCTCCATCGGGCGGGCCGAGCCGATGGTCATGATGAAGTCCTCGTTCTCGAGGCGCGGCCATGAGATCTGCCAGTTCTTGATGAGGTCGACCTGCACCGTGGTGGTGGACGGCATCTCGACGGCCACACCGCAGAGTTCGCCATCGCCCTGCCTTCCATGGCAGTCGCCGAGATAGAGATAGGCGTCCTTGTGCAGGACGGGGAAATAGACGATGGCGCCCGGCGCCACGTCGGGCAGATCCATGTTGCCGCCCCAGTAGTCGGGCTGCAGCGACAGCACAGCCTCGATCAGCGGCGAGACGCCGAGCGTGCCGATGAAGGGCTCGTAAGGCAGCGTGATCCGGTCGTTGAACTTCACGCCCGCTTCCGTCACCTCGTATTTCATCACCCGCTCCGGCAGCGGCGGGTTCAGCATCGCGGTCTGAGAATTGGAAACGAGGCCGCCGAACTCCGGGATCAGGGCGGAGGTGCCCACGGGCTGTGGCCCGCGCGGCAGGATCGACTTGATCGCCACGCACAGCACGTCGCCGGGCTCCGCACCCTCGACCGCGATCGGCCCGCACTGCGGGTTGACGAAGGGCATGGTGAGCTTCTGGGAGGGCAGGTCCTTCTCGGTCTTGATCGCGCCGCCGAAGGCATCCTCCGTTTCGGCCACCACGATGTCACCCGGCTTGATCGACATCACCGGCTTGGCATAGGGCCCGTACACGTAATGATATTCGCCCTGCACCTCCTTGTTGAGGTGATGGGTGCGTCCGGGGCGCCCGCCGGCGACGCCCTTGCGCGCCATGTAACTCTCCGCCATCCAGCTCATCGATTCTTTCACCCTGTCTTGCCGCAGATGCGAAATGTTTCGCAGCTTTGCGGCCCAGCTTCAATGGCATCCGATGCATCTCCCATGCCACTGTGCGGTGCAACAGCAAGACAGAGAGTGCGCCGCGTTTCATGCTGCAGCGCACGCATACGGTGATGTGTATACGGCTGATCTTGACAAGCGATTCGCACGGGCTTGTTATCGCGCTCCTGCCAGGAGGATAAGGCGATCGCGTCCGCGCACATCGAGCACATCGACGAGTTGATCCGCGTCGCCGAGGGCCGGCAGACCGAGCGCGACGAACTTATTGTCAATTCCTGGCGGCGCTGCATCGACGGCCACAAGCTGGACCCCACCGTGCTGCGCCCGGCGGTCATTGTCGAGGACAGCCGGCTGCGCGAGCACCGCGACGCCATGGAGGAACTGCTCCGCACCGCGCGCTTCGGCGTCGAGGCGCTGTACCGGCAGGTGGCGGGGCTGGGCTATGTGCTGCTCCTCACCGATAACCAGGGCATCACCGTCGACTACATCGGCGATGAATCGACAACCGATTACCTGCGCCAGGCGGGGCTCTATCTCGGGGCCGACTGGAACGAGGCGCGCGCCGGCACCAACGGCACCGGAACGGCGATCGCCACCGGCGAGGCGCTGACCGTGCACCAGTGCGACCATTTCGACGCCACCCACATTCCGCTGACCTGCACCGTGGCGCCGATCTTCGATCCCTTCGGCAATCTCTCGGCGGTGCTCGACATTTCGGCCTTGGCCTCGCCACGCGAGAAGTCCAGCCAGTATCTGGCGCTCCAGATCGTCAAGAGCTTCGCCCACCGCATCGAGACCGCCAACCTGATCCGCACCTCCTCGCGCAGCTGGATCGTCAAGCTGACCTCCAACCAGGCACTGGCGGAGGTCGACATTGAATATGTGCTGGTGCTCGATTCCTCGGGCCGCATCACCGGCTTCAACCATTCCGCCAGGCAGTTGCTCGCCGGCGAACTGCGCATCAACTGGCGCGATTCCAGCCGCATCATGGGGCGGCTGTTTTCGGACTTCTTCGACTGCGAGGTCGACAGCCTCACCCGTTTCGTGGGCTCGAGCGCCATCGAGCGCAACGTGGTGCGCCTCTCAGGCTCCGAGCGCAGCCTGTTCATCCAGGTCGTTCCTCCCGCGAGCATGCGGGTTCTCCCGGCCGCCAGTGCCAGCCAGGAGTGCAAGCTGCCCCCGCCGCTCAAGGCGGTGGCCGGCGAGGAGCCGTCGATCCAGAAGAACCTCAACAAACTGTCGCGGCTCCTCAACACCAACATGAGCATCCTGGTGAACGGCGAGACCGGCACCGGCAAGGAGTTCCTGGCAAAGGCCATCCACCAGTCGAGTGCCAGGGCCAGGGGCGCCTTCATCCCGGTCAATTGCGCGGCACTGCCTGAAAACCTGATCGAGAGCGAGCTCTTCGGCTATGACGGCGGCTCCTTCACCGGGGCGCTCGAAAAGGGCAAGAAGGGCCTGATCCGCGAGGCCCATGGCGGAACTCTCTTCCTCGACGAGATCGGCGACATGCCGCTCGCCTCGCAGACGCGCCTCCTGCGCGTGCTGGCGGAGCGCGAGGTGACCCCCATCGGCGGTACGCGGCCCACCGCCGTCGACATGCGGGTGATCGCCGCCACCCACCGCGACCTGCTCGATCTCGTGAAGCAGGGCCGCTTCCGCGAGGATCTCTATTTCCGCCTGAACGGCGTCACCATCGCACTTCCGCCACTGCGCGAGCGGGGCGATTGCGCCTGGATCGTGCGGCAGCTGCTCGACAAGCGGCCCTATGCCGATGGCAGCGCGCGCAGCATTTCGCAGCCAGCATTGGGCGTGCTCGCCGCCTATCACTGGCCCGGCAATATCCGCGAACTGGTGAATGTGATCGACTTCGCCTGCGCGGTGGCGAGCGATCCCGAGATCGACACCGACGACCTGCCGGACCAGGTCTTCGCGCGCGGCGTGGATACATCTGATGACGATGGCGCGGAGCCTTCGCAGGCCGCGTCGAGCGAGGAGGCGGAGCTGCTGCGCCAGCAACTGGCGCGCGCGCAATGGAACGTCTCCGCCGCGGCGCGCCTCATGGGCATCGACCGCACCACGCTGCACCGCCGCATGAGGCGGCTGGGCGTGACGCTGCGCCCGCGCTCCGCGTGAGCGAGGCGTGGCGCCACACCTGTGGCGCCCGCTGCAACAGGTGTGGCGGCAGGATCCCAGCTGCTTCGCAGACGCACACAGACGATTCCGCAGTGCTTTACTGACTAACGGCGATTTCACTTTTGCAGCCGCTAAGTGGCATTTAGCTTGCTTGGCGGACTGGGCAACAAAACTGGTTCGCCGTTCACATGACCGCCATTGGCATCATCGCAAATCCCGTTTCCGCCCGCGACATCCGCCGGGTGATTGCCAATGCCACGGCGTTGCAGATCACCGACCGCGCCAACATCGTGCTGCGCGTCCTCTCCTGCGTGAAGGCCTGCGGGGTCGATCATGTCTACATGATGCCGGAGAACGGCGGCATCCGGCACCATGTGCGCCGCGGCATCGACCGCGCGGAGAACCAGGGCCTCAAGCATTTCCCGAAGATCGAATATCTCGATTACAAGATCTCCGGCACGGTGGACGACACGCTGAAGGCCGCGCGCCTGATGAAGGAGAAGGGTGCGGCGGCAATCGTCGTGCTGGGCGGCGACGGTACGCACCGCGCGGTGGTGACGGCCTGCGGCGACGTCCCCATCGCCGGCATCTCGACCGGCACCAACAACGCCTTCCCGGAACACCGGGAGCCCACCATCACCGGGCTCGCCGTGGGCCTCGCGGTCACCGGCAAGGTGCCGCCCAAGGAAGCCTTCCTGCCCAACAAGAAGATCGTCGTCAGGGTCAACGACCAGGAGGAGATCGCACTTGTGGACGTGGCCGTGGTGACCGAGCGCTACATTGGTGCGCGCGCGCTGTGGCGCACCGAGACCTTCCGCGAGCTCTTCGTCACCTTCGCCGACCCAGAGGTGATCGGCATGTCGGCGATCGCCGGGCTGCTGACGCCGGTGACCAGGCTCGATCCCGGCGGCCTCCACGTGCGGCTCGCACCCGAGGACGAGGCCGACATCATCCTCGATACGCCGATTGCGCCCGGCTACATGCGCGGCATCGGCATCCGCGACTATGTGCCGATGAAGCCCCACGTCAAGTACCGGCCCTCGATCAGCGACGGATCGATTGCCCTCGACGGTGAACGCGAATTATCCTTCACGCGTGACGACGACGTCACCATCGAACTGATACCGGATGCCTTCAGGACCGTGAATGTCAGTGGCTGCATGCAATATGCCTCGCGCCACGGGCTGATGCGCCTGAAGTCCAAGACGGCCGCTTGAAAGAGAAACGTTCAACCCATGGGAGGACATTGATGACTGCTCCAAACAGCACGGCGGGTATATTCCCGCTGGACAAGCCGGGCCTGCTGAAGGCCTACCGCACGATGCGCACGATCCGCGAGTTCGAGGAACGCCTCCATGCGGACTTCGCCAAGGGCGACATTCCGGGCTTCGTCCACCTTTATGCCGGTGAGGAGGCCGCCGGCACCGGCATCATGATGCATCTCGAGGACAAGGACCGCATCGCTTCCACCCACCGCGGCCATGGCCACTGCATCGCCAAGGGCGTCGACCCGGGCGAGATGATGGCGGAGATCTACGGCAAGGTGACGGGCTCCTGCCGCGGCAAGGGCGGCTCGATGCACATCGCCGACCTGTCCAAGGGCATGATGGGCGCCAACGGCATCCTGGGTGCGGGCGCACCGCTGGTCTGCGGCGCGGCGCTTGCCGCCAAATACCGGGGCGATGGCGCGGTCGCGATCTGCTTCGTTGGTGACGGCGCATCGAATCAGGGCACCTTCCTCGAGAGCCTCAACCTCGCGGCGGTGTGGAACCTGCCGGCCATCTTCGTGGTCGAGAACAACGGCTACGCTGAATCGACCTCGCGCGATTACGCCGTCGCCGTCGATTCCTACGTCGACCGCGCGGCGGGCTTCGGCCTGCCCGGCGTCACCGTTGACGGACTTGATTTCTTCG
>JADCDC010000589.1 GCA_020252385.1 Aestuariivirga sp. | reverse complement strand
GCCTACCACACCTTCGCCGTCTATAACCGCCTCGTCGACGTCGATGACAATTTCAACGTGCTCCCGGAACTCGCGACGGAATGGTCGGTCTCGCCCGATGGCCTGAGCTGGACGTTCAAGCTGCGTGAAGGCGTGAAGTTCCACTCGGGCAAGGACTTCTCTTCCGCCGACGTGGTCTATACCTTCAAGCGGCTGCTCGACGAGAAGACGGGCTCCGGTGCCCGCGCCGTGCTCGAATTCCTCGATCCCAACGGCATCACGGCTCCCGATGCCACAACGGTGGTGTTCACGACGAAGAAGCCGGTCGTCCAGCTTCCGGTGCTCATCTCCAACAAGTTCACCAACATCGTGCCCGACGGGGCGAAGGCCGAAGACCTGCGCCTCAAGGGCGATGGCACCGGCCCCTTCATGCAGGAGCAGTTCACCCCCAACGCTCCCGTCCGCATCCTGCGCAAGAACCCGAACTACTGGGATGCCGGAAAGCCCAAGGCCGAGTGCCTGAAGATCACCGTGGCCCAGGAAGCCGTGGCGGCCGTCACCGCCCTGAAGGCCGGCCAGGTGGACCTGATGCTGAACGTCGATCCCGCGGTGATTGCCTCGGTGAAGGACGATCCCAATGTGCAGATGCTCGAAACCGGCGCTTCCAACTCGATGACGGTGTCGATGTGGGTCGACACGCCACCCTTCGACAACGTCAAGGTGAGGGAGGCGCTGAAGCTCGTCGTTGACCGCCAGGCGATGGTGGATACGGTGCTGCTGGGCTTCGGACAGCCCGGTGCCGACAACCCCGTGCCGATCAGCAATCCGGCCTCCTTCACCAAGGAAGCGCCGAAGCAGGACATCGAGAAGGCCAAGCAGCTGCTGGCGGAAGCGGGCCACAAGGACGGGCTGAAGTTCGACCTGTACACCGCCGAGGGCGTGCCCGGCATGGTGCGCATGGCGCAGGTGTTTGCTGAAATGGCAAAGCCCGCGGGCTTCGACATCAACGTCGTGGTGACGCCGGCCGAAAGCTACTGGGACGACGTGTGGCTGAAGAAGCCGATCGTCACCTCGGCGTGGTCCATGCGTCCGCCGGGCGAGGGCCTCGCGGTGGCCTACACCCAGAACGCCAAGTGGAAGGAAACCCGCTGGGAGCGCCCGGACTATGACGCGATCCTGCAGCAGGCCAACACCACCGTGGACGAAGCCGAGCGCAACAAGCTGTTCCAGCAGGCCGGACAGCTCCTGGCGACGGAGGGCGGCCTGATCCTGCCGATGTTCGTCCACCAGGTCCTGGCTCTGCGGAAGGGCTGCGAGGGCTATGAGCCGCGCGCGCAGAACTTCAATCTCAACTTCGAGAACCTGAGCTGCAAGTGATGGGACTATGAGGGGGCGAGGTCCGCCTCGCCCCCGCTCGCTCCCATGGAGGCATGATTGCAGATCTGGCTGTTGATCGCCCGGCGCCTGTTGCTTTCGGCCGTGACGCTGCTGCTGGTCTCGGCCTTTGTGTTCTTCGTCCTCGAAATCCTGCCGGGCGATGTCGCGACGCGGATCCTCGGGCGCGATGCAACGCCGGAGTCGCTTGCGGTGCTGCGCGAGCAGCTCGGCCTCGACCAGCCGGTCATGACACGCTACCTCACCTGGCTCGGCGGCCTCCTGACCGGCGATCTCGGGCAATCCCTGGTGTCCAGCCGGTCCGTGTCGGAAATCCTCGCGCCGCGCATCTTCAACACGCTGGCGCTCTCGCTCTATGCCTTCCTGCTCTACCTGCCACTTACCGTCATTCCCGCTGTCATCCAGGCGCTCTACCGCGACCGCGCGGCGGACCAGGCCCTGTCCGTCGTGACACTTGTGTTGCTCTCCATGCCCGACTTTCTCCTGGCCACCATCCTGCTCCTGATGTTCGTGCTGTGGATCCCGCTGCTGCCGGCGATCTCGCTCGTCGATGAAAGCTCCAGCTTCACCGAATATATCAGCGCCATGACGCTGCCGGCGCTCACGCTGGCGATCGTGATGGCCGTCTACGCGGTGCGCATGCTGCGCGACAACCTGATCGAGGTTCTCGATTCCGACTACGTGAAGATGGCGGAGCTGAAGGGGCTGTCACGCAGCCGCGTGCTGCTCCGCCATGCCCTTCCCAACGCGCTGGTGCCGACCCTCAACGTCACGGCGCTGAACCTCGCCTACCTGATCGGCGGCGTCGTGGTGGTGGAGAAGGTCTTTTCCTATCCCGGCTTCGGAACGCTGCTGGTCGATTCCCTGCAGCTGCGCGACCTGCCGGTCATCGAGGCCACGGTAATGATCGCCGCCCTCGTCTATGTCGGAGCCAATCTGGTGGCGGACATCGGCGCCATCCTCCTCAATCCGCGGCTGAGGACCAGCTGAGCCATGAGCGATGTCGATATCGGCCTCAGCGCGCCGCCAAAGCCAAGACGGAACTGGCTCTCCCTGTGGAAGCAGATGCCGCTGAGCTTCCGGATCGGCAGCGTCATCCTCATCATTCACGTGGTGGTCGCCGTCACCGGGCCATTCTGGGCGCCCTATGGCTATTCCCAGATGGGGGCCGGGGCGCCGCTCTCCGGCATGAGCCTTGCTCATCCTTTCGGCATCGACCAGCTGGGCCGCGACGTGTTCAGCCGGGTGGTTCACGGCAGCTGGATCGTGATCTCGCTGTCGCTGGCGGGCACGTTGCTTGGCTTGCTGGTCGGCGCGGTGGTGGGGTTGCTTTCCGGCTATGTCGGCGGCTGGGTGGACGAGATCGTGCAGCGCGTGCTGGAGGCGCTGATCAGCATACCTTTCCTCGTCCTCGCGCTCATCGCCATCGCGGCAGCGGGCACGGAGTACTCGGGCAACCCCATTCTCCTCGTCCTGGTCGTGGCACTCGTCTACGCGCCAAGGATCGCGCGCATGGCACGGGCCGCGGCGATCGACATCGCGACCCGCGACTACGTCACCGTGGCCCGCCTCAGGGGTGAGAAGGCGTGGTCCGTGATGCGCTGGGAGCTGCTGCCCAATGCCACGAGCGTGCTCCTCGTCGAATTCGCGCTGCGCGCCGGCTATGCGCCGGTGCTGATTGGCTCTCTCGGCTTCCTGGGCTTCGGCCTGAGGCCCCCGACGCCCGAATGGGGACTGATGATCATCGAGAACCGCGCGCTGATCATCGTATCGCCCTCGACCGTGCTCGGACCCGGCCTTGCGCTCGCCTCGCTGGTCGTGGGGCTGAACCTGTTCACCGAGGGCCTCGCCCGCGTGCTGGGCCGCACGGTGAAGCTGGGAACGCGATGAGCGACGCGCTTCTCCGGGTGTCTGATCTTTCGGTCTCCTACCGGCCGGGCCTGGGGTTGCGCCGGGTGGTCGATGGCGTGAGCTTCGAGGTCCGGCGCGGCGAGGTCCTGGGCCTCGTCGGCGAGTCGGGCTGCGGCAAGTCCACCGTGGCGCTGCAACT
>JADCDC010000588.1 GCA_020252385.1 Aestuariivirga sp. | reverse complement strand
GAGCGGGATCAGCTGCGATCTAGACAAGCCGGCTGGCCTCGTCGATGAGGTCGTTCGCGGCTTCGGCGAGAAGGGCATCATGCGCCTCGCCGTAGACCGATTCGCGCCCGATCTCCAACAGCACGGGCACGCTGAGCGGCGAAACGGTGTCGAGTGCGCGGTGCAGGATCTGCCCCCTGATACGCCGCAGCATGGCGCCGAGCCGCCAGGCGTCGATCAGCCCTTCGGCCGCATCGTCCCAGGCGGCGCGGAGCAATATGTGGTCCGGCTGATGCGTGCGTAGCACGTCATATATCAGGTCGGTGTTCACCGTCATCTGGCGCGCCGTCTTCTCCTGTCCCGGCTGGCGGCGCTCGACGAGGCCGGCGATGATCGCCGCATAGCGGAAGGTGCGCTTCATCAGCATCGATTCGGCAAGCCACGCCTCGAGGTCGTCGCCCATCATGTCCTCGTCGAAGAGCCGTGCCAGCGCGATCCTGCCGGAGGAGACGGCAAGCGACAGGTCGCGCACCATCCAGATGACGAGCGCATACTCCGAGGCGACGAAGCCCAAGGGCTGCATCCCCGCGCGCTCCAGTCTCCGTGTCAGCAGCATGCCCAGCGTCTGGTGCGCGAGCCTGCCCTCGAAGGGATAGCACACCATGTAGTGCTTCTCCGCGCGCGGAAAGGTCTCGACCAGCATCTGGTTCGCCTTCGGCACCACGGAGCGGAAGCGCTGGAGCGAGAGCCAGCCCTTCACCTGCGGCGGCAGCGCCTTCCATTGCGCGGGGTCCGCCAGCATCTCGCGCACCCGTGCTGCGAGATAGGTCGAGAGCGGGAACTTGCCGCCCTGGTAGGAGGGCACCATCGGCTCCTTGTCCTGCGAGCGCGTGGCGAGTGCGCCGAACTCGTCCATGCCCTCGTAGCGCAGGATCTCGCCCGCGAACATGAAGGTCTGTCCAACCGTCAGCTGGCTGATGAACCACTCCTCGACCTCGCCCAGCGCGCGCCCGCCCGTCACCACCCGCTTGCCCAGCCGGCGCTTCACATGGGCAAGCCGCACCTTGATCATCTCGTCCTCGACGATCGTTCCCATGTTGAGGCGGTAGGCCATGGCAAGCCTCGGGTGCGAGAGCCTGAGCGTCCCGTCGGGATTGGCCTTCAGCTTCGCATGGCGCTCATAGGCCCTGAGCGCATAGCCGCCCGTCGCCACGTAATCGACCGCCTTGTCGAAGTCGGCGCGATCGAGGTTGCGGTAGGTCCAGGCGCTGGCCACTTCCGCGAACAGCTCGTCCGGGTGGAACGGCCCCGCGCAGGCGCGGCACAGGATGTGCTGGGCCAGCACGTCGAGCTTGCCGACCATCGGATACTCCGTATCCTGAGCATTGGCCTCCGCCGCCTGCAGTGCCCCCTGGCATTCCAGCACCTCGAAGCGGTTGGAGGGAACGAGCAGCGCCTCGGATGGCAGGTCGAGCCGGTGGTTGGAGCGCCCGATCCGCTGCAACAACCGGCTCGAGCCCTTCGGCGCCCCCACATGCACCACGAGGTCCACGTCGCCCCAGTCGATGCCGAGTTCGAGCGTCGAGGTGCAGACGACGGCGCGCAGCCGCCCCTCTCCCATCGCCGCCTCCACCTTGCGCCGCTGCGCCACGTCGAGCGAGCCGTGGTGCAGCGCGATCGGCAGATTGTCGTCATTGGCCTCCCACAGCGCCTGGAAGATTACCTCCGCCTGGCTTCGCGTGTTGACGAAGACCAGCGTCATCTTCGCCCGCCTGATCTCGGCATAGACCTCGGGGATCGCATAGAGCGCTGAATGCCCGGACCACGGCACCCGCTCGACCGAGGAGAGGATGCGGATCGATGGCTTCGCCCCCGGCCGGCCCAGTACCAGCGGTGCCGGTGCTGATCCGGACGGCACCAGCCAGGCGCGCAGCGCATCGGGGTCCGCCACCGTGGCTGACAGCCCGATGCGGATCGCGTCGGGCGCATGGGCCTGAAGCCTGCTCAGGGCAAGCGACAGCAGCACCCCGCGCTTCGAGGTCACCAGCGCGTGAAGCTCGTCCAGGATCACCGTCCTCAGGCCCTTCAGCAGATGGCCCGCATGCGGGTCGGCCATCATCAGCGACACCTGCTCCGGCGTGGTGATCAGGATGTCGGGCGGCTTCTGCCGCTGGCGCTGGCGCCTTGCATGCGGCGTGTCGCCGGTGCGCGTCTCGATGGTCACGGGCAGTCCCATCTCCGCCACCGGCTCCTCGAGGTTCCTCGCAATGTCGACCGCCAGCGCCTTCAGCGGCGAGACGTAGAGCGTGTGGATGCCGTGGCCCGTGCCCCGCGCGGTGATCTCGGCGAGGCTCGGCAGGAATCCCGCCAGCGTCTTGCCCCCGCCGGTGGGCGAGATCAGCAGGACACTCTCGCGCGCTTGCGCATGCGCCAGCACCGCCAGCTGGTGCGCGCGGGGCGCCCAGCCGCGGGCGGAAAACCAGTCGAGGAAGCGTTGCGGCAGGCTCATGGGCCCCTCAGCTTGACTTGGCGGCCCGCCCAACGCAACAGCAGCGCCATGTCCTTCGATGCCAAAGCCCCGGTGACCAACCGCTCGGTCCTGACGGTGGCCGTCCCGATCATGCTCTCCAATGTCTCGGAGCCGATGATCGGCGTGGTCAACACCGCGGTCATCGGCCAGCTGGATGATCCCTACTACATCGGCGCCATTGCCGTGGGGGCGCTGATCTTCAGCTTCATCTTCTGGAGCTTCGGCTTCCTCCGCCTGTCCACGGGCGGCCTCTCGGCCCAGGCAATGGGGGCAGGGGACAGGCCGGAACTCGCCGCCGTCCTCATCCGTGCGCTGATGATCGCGGTCGCGGCGGGAGTGCTTCTCATCCTGCTGGCGCCGCTCATCCGCGAGGCGGGCTTCGGCCTCATCGGCGGCTCGCCCGAGATCCGCCAGCATGGCGAGACCTATTTCAACCACCGCATCTGGTCAGCACCCGCCGCACTCGCCAACTATTGCGTCATGGGCTGGTTCATCGGCCAGTCGCGCGCTGGCCTCGCCTTCCTGGTGCAGCTGTTCCTGAACCTCACCAACATGGCGCTCTCGGCACTCTTCGTGCTCCACCTCGGCATGACGTCGGACGGGGTGGGGCTTGCGGCATTGATCGCCGAGTGGTCCGCCGTGACGCTCGCGCTCGGCCTTGCGCTCGTGATGTTGCGCGGCATGAACGTCCGCCTCTCCTGGGCCCGCATCCTCGATCCCGTCCGCCTCCGCCGCACGCTCCTCATGAACGCCGACGTGATGATCAGGACGCTGTGCCTGGTCTTCGCCTTCACCTGGTTCACGGCCAGGGGAGCGAGGGCGGGAGACGTGGTGGTGGCGGCCAACGCCGTGCTCCTCAACCTTTTCCAGGTGGCCGCCTATCTGATCGATGGCTTCGCCTATGCCTCCGAGGCCCTCGTCGGCCAGTCGGTGGGCGCCCGCAACCGTGAACGCTTCCGCGCCGCGATCCGCCTCACCAGCATCTGGGCCATGGTGCTGGGGGTGCTCTGCTCGCTGGCGATCTGGTTCGGCGGCCCCTGGATCATCGACGTGATGACGGTCAACGCCGAAGTGCGGGAGGCCGCACGGAGCTACCTTCCCTGGGCGGCGGCAGCACCCGTCCTCGGCGTCATCTGCTTCCAGTTCGACGGCATCTTCACCGGCGCCATGGCAACGAAGGACATGCGCAACATGATGATCGTCTCGCTCGGCATCTTCATGCTGGCCTGGTGGCTGCTCGAGACCCGCTTCGGCAACCACGGCCTCTGGGCAGCCCTCAACATCTTCTTCGTGGCGCGCGCCGTCACCTTCGCCAGCCGCATGCCGTCACTGGAGAAGCGGGCGTTCGGATCGTGTTTCACGATGTCAATCAGCAGTAGGATAAAACTGCTATCACATCGTAGGAATAAAGTCAATAGGCGTCGGAAGCGCTACTCCCGCTGGTAGCGCGCGATCGCCGAGCGTTCGATCGCCGCGGTCACCAGCTTGTCCAGCCCCAGCGCGTCGCGCAGCATGGCGAGGAAGCGGAGTTCCTCCTTGCCCACAGCAAGGTCGGAGGCCGCAACCTCGACCGCCAGGGCATAGGCCGTTTCTCGCAGCTTCGGCGAAAGCGCCTGCTTGATGAGCCCGAGGATCGCGGTGAGCCCTTCGGCCTCCTGCAGGATCTCGCCTGCCTCCTGCGCCACCATCATCAGCCGGTGCTCGTCGAAGTTCCGGAAGATCGGCAGCGTCTGCACCAGCTGGCGGATCTCCGCGAGTTCGATGGCGTTCACCTTGCCCTCGACGCCTGACATGGTGACCATGGTGTAGATGAGCGCCTGCTCAGTGCTGATCGTGCCGGACATCGCGTGGTTTCCCTCTTTTGCCGCGTTAGTGCGTTGGGGCCCGCACCATGTCAAGTGCGTCGACCAGCCCCAGTCGCGAGATCGCGACGCCTTGCGGAAAGGCGGTCGAGAAGCGCGAGGCGAGCCTGGGGTCGAGAATCACGAAATGCCCCCTGTCGCCAGCGCGGCGGATCAGCCGGCCGAAGGCCTGGCGCAGCCTCAGGCGCACCACCATGTCGGTATAGGCATTGCCGCCGAAGGCCTCGCGCCGTGCGCGCTCGAGGATCGTCGGCGTCGCCCATGGCACGCGGTCGAGCACGATCAGGCGGAGCGAATCGCCCGGCACGTCCACCCCGTCGCGCACCGCGTCGGTGCCAAGCAGGCAGGCGTCGCGCTCGGCGCGGAACATGTCGACCAGCGTTCCGGTGTCCATCGGGTCGATATGCTGCGCATAGAGCGGCAGGCCGGCCTCGGCCAGGGGCCTCACCAGCCGCTTGTGCACGGCCTTGAGCCGCGAGATGGCGGTGAACAGGCCAAGCCCGCCGCCACCCGCGGCGAGGAACAGTTCGCGATAGGCGGCGGCAACCTGGTCCATGTCCTCGCGGTTGACGTCCGTCACCACGATGACACGGGCTTGCCCCGCATAGTCGAAGGGCGAGTCCCATCCCTCGCGCTTCACCGGGTAGGGGAGATGCACGGCCCCGGTGCGCATCTCGGCATTGGTCCAGTCGTCGGGCACGTCAGGCGGCCTGTCCTTGAGTGTTGCCGAGGTGATGACGATCCCGTCCGCCGGCCGCAGCACGGCGAGCGCCATGGGTTCCGTGGGGTCGAGCCAGTGCGAGTGCATCCCCACGTCATGCTCGCGCCCGAAAGCCTGCTCGATGTCGAACCATTCGTCTACCAGCGGGTTCCGGTCCTCCAGCAGCCGCCGCAGCATGTCGATCCAGGAGCCCACCATCAATTCGCCCCGGCGCCTCAGCGAGCGCGAGACCGCCTCGATCCGCCCGCGGTCATGGGTCGAAAGGTCCTCGGCTTCCTCATCGAGCTTGCGCGCCAGCGCATCGGCGAGCGCCGACATCGGCTTCTTCAGATCGCCGAGCGCCGCCATCAGCTCCGCAGCGGCAGCGCCCAGTCCCTCGATGAGGGGCAGGCAGTCGGTCTCGAGCGAATAGCCGGTTCCCGTCTGCTCGGCGCGCGCCAGAACCTGGCCGCGCACCAGCGAGAGGAAGTGTTCGGCAAGGCCCTCGGGCTGGCCCGCCTGCACGCGCCTGGTCCAGCCCGGCCCCGGGAGCGCCAGAGCGGCGCGCAGCACCTGCTGCAACAGCTTTTCGCCCTGCTGGTCCTCGCCCAGGAGATCGCCGATGCGGTCGGCGAGGCCGCGGCCGCGGCGGCGCTCGGCCTCTGGCCCCCTGATCCAGCGGCGGAGTTCTGCCGTCTCGAGCGCCGTCAGGTGGCCAGAGAAGGCCCCGTCCGCCGCATCGAACAAATGGTGCCCCTCGTCAAAGACAATGCGGCGGATGCCGCCTGGTGCTGCCTCTTCCTCCTCGGTGCGGGCCACGCCCAGCGCGTGGTCGACGGCGGCCTGGTGCAGCACCAGCGCGTGGTTGGCGATCACGATCGCGGCGTTCCGGCCGGCCCGCACCGAACGCTCGATGAAGCAGCGCCGGTAATGCGGGCAGGCGGAATAGATGCATTCGCCGCGGCGGTCGGTGAGGCCCAGCGCCTGCGCGCTCAAGCCGCGGGCTTCCCCGTCGAGCGAAACGTCCTCGAACAGCGACAGGATCCAGGAGGGGAAGTCGCCCCCCACCATGTCGCCATCGCGCGTGAAGCGGGCCCAGCGCGAGATGAGCGCGGCGAGCAGCGCCATGCGCGGGTTGGCGGCGGTGAGCCTTCCGAACACCTCCTGCATGTTGAGGAGGCAGACATAGTTCTCGCGCCCCT
>JADCDC010000587.1 GCA_020252385.1 Aestuariivirga sp. | reverse complement strand
GCTGGCGCTGCGGCGGAGGCTTCTCGCTGAGGCGGGCTTTCCCCTGGCCGCCCTTCCCGAGGCCCGCTACCGTGCGGCGGATGTCGGCGCGGACGACCTCCTCGATGCCTGCGCCTGCGCCTGGTCGGCGCGGCGCATCGCTGAGGGCGTCTCGATCAGGTTCCCGGCCGATCCGCCGCGTGATGCAAGGGGCTTGCGCATGGAGATCAACGCGTGATTAACAGGCGCCGATTCCGAAAAGAGTGCCGCCCATGACCGTCCAGACCGCGATCCGCCACAACGCCCTCCTGGGCAAGCCCGTGGCGGAGGAGATCACCCGCAGCGTCTATCGGGGTGTCGAGGAACTCGCCGCCCATGGCTGGCCGGTGAAGCTCGTCTCGATCACCATCGGCGATGTTCCGGCGGTAAGCCTCTATGTGCGCAACCAGGCGAAAGGCGCGGAGAAGGCCGGCATCCTGTTCGAGCAGCGGAACCTGCCCTCGACCGTCTCGCGCGTCGAGATGCTGGGCCTGCTCCAGGCCCTCAACACCGACCCCCGCGTCACCGGCGTCATCATCCAGCGCCCGGTGCCGCCGCACCTCGATGTGCGCGAGCTGCAGACGGCGGTGCACCCGCTGAAGGACGTCGAGGGCATGCACCCCGCCTCGATCGGCAACATCGTCTACCGCGACACCTCGCTCGCACCCTGCACGGCGGCGGCCTCGGTCGAACTCCTCAAGCGCACGGGGCTGAAGCTCGAAGGCCTCGAGGTGGTGGTGATCGGGCACTCGGAAATCGTCGGCAAGCCCATCGCCTTCCTGCTGATGTCGGAGGGCGCCACCGTCACCGTCTGCCATCACATGACGCGCAACCTCGCCGTCCACTCGCGCGCCGCCGATGCGATCTTCGTCGCCGTCGGCAAGCCGCGCTTCATCACGCCGAACATGATCAAGCCCGGTTCCGCGGTGATCGACATCGGCATCAACCAGATCGAGGAGGATGGCCGCCACATCACCGTGGGCGACGTCGATTACGAGGCCTGTGCCGAGACCGCGGGCTGGATCACGCCGGTGCCGGGCGGTGTCGGCCCCGTCACCGTCTCGATCCTGATGCGCAATGCGCTGACCGCCGCCGAGGCCCAGAAGCGCTATTACGACGAGGTCTTCGGCGGCAAGTCGGGCACGCTCGTCAACGTGGCGCCCGCACCATGATCACCCGCGAGGCCATCGCACGGGCAGCCCAGCGCATCGCGCCCCATGTCCGCCGCACGCCCGTCATCGATGTCACTGTCGAGGGCGTGGCACAGCCCGTCACGCTGAAGCTCGAGCTGTTGCAGCATGCCGGCAGCTTCAAGTCGCGCGGCGCCTTCAACACGCTGCTCCAGGCTGAGGTCGGCGACAGGGGTGTCGCCACCGCGTCTGGCGGCAATCACGGCGCGGCGGTGGCCTATGCCGCAAGAGAGCTCGGCCACCGGGCGCGCATCTTCGTGCCCGAGATCGCGTCTCCCGCCAAGGTGGCGCGCATCGCGTCCTATGGCGCGGAGATCGTGCAGCAGGGGAAGAACTACAGCGCAGCACTCGCCCTGTGCGAGGCCCACATCGCCGAGACGGGAGCCGCGGGCGTTCACGCCTATGACGCCGTCCCGACGCTCGAAGGCCAGGGCACGCTGGCGCGCGAGTTCGAGGACCAGGCCCCCAACCTCGACACGCTGCTCGTCGCGGTGGGCGGCGGCGGCCTCATCGGCGGCATCGCCGCGTGGTACCGGTCCGCCGTCAAGGTGGTGGGCGTCGAGCCCGTCACCTGCAACACGCTCCATGCGTCGCTTGCCGCCGGCTCCCGCGTCGCGGTCGAGACCTCGGGTCTTGCCGCCGATTCGCTCGGCGCCACCACGGTGGGCCAGCTGATGTTCGAGATCGCGCGGCATCACGTCGCCACCGTCGCCCTCGTCACGGACGACGACATCCGGAACGCCCAGCGCAGGCTGTGGCAGGAAACGCAGCTCGTCACCGAGCCTGGCGGTGCCGCGGCCTTCGCCGCCCTTCTCTCCGGCGCCTACTGCCCGGAGAAGGACGAGCGCGTCGGCGTCGTCGTCTGCGGCGCCAACACCCCGCTCGAAACCTTCGCCGGGCTGTTCAGCTGAGGGCGTTCGCGCAGCTCAGTGGTGCAGGAAGAACACCTTGCTCACCACCTTCCACTGATCGCCGAACTTCACAAGGTTGAAGTAGTCGGTGAAACGGTGGCCGGTCCAGTCATCGACGTCGATGCGGACGCTGGCGCAGCTTCCGGTGATGTCCATGGAGCTGATCCTGAACTCGACGCCCTTTGCAGGGCCATTCTGGTCGTTCCAGTCATAGAGGTTCTGGATCGGCCCGGCGAACAGGTCGGTGCCCACATAGCCGAAGATGGTGGCGTCGGGATGGAAGGTCGACTTCATGTCGGCCCCCTTGCCGCTGCGGGCTCCGTTCATGTAGGCCTGCAGGGCCTTCATCACGGCGTCGGTCTCGGTCACGTAGCTTGTCTCGGTCATCGGGTGCTTCCTTCCTGCTGTTGCGGCGGATCTCCTCGGTCCGCCATGGCATCTGGCTAGCAGGCGGGCGCGCGTCCGGTCCTTAAGCGGGCCAAATTGTTCCAAATCGGCGGTGCGGGCGCCCTCACCGCGGCAAGCCAAGCGCCTCGAGCGACCGGATGTCGGCGGCGAGCCCTTCGGCATCGCTGCGGAACTGGGTCTTGCGCCAGGCGCCGATCGTGAAGTTCGGAAGCACGCTCATGAGCTTCGCCGCCCAGGTCTTCGCCTTTTCCATCTCGCCCAGCTGCTCATGGATGATCGCGAGGTCCGTCACCCCGCGCCCGGCGATGCCGCGGTCATAGCCCTCGAAGGCGGCGATCGCATCCTGCACCCGGCCCGCCACGCGATAGGCGAAGCCGAGGTGGCCGAGGTAGAAGGGCGGATACATCGGGCACAGCCTGATGGCGCGCTCGATCACCTGCACGGCCTCCGCTCCCTCGCCGGCATTGGCGAGCACGAAGCCGCCGAAGGCCGCGACGTCGGCCGAGCCCGGTCCCAGCATCATCGAGCGGCGCGAGGCGGCCACCGCCTCCGCATGGCGCAGTTCAAGGAGCAGCAACAGCCCCTGCACCATGAAGGCATCGGCGCAGTCGGCGTCGAGCGACAGGGCCCGCTCGACATGGGCGAGGCCCTTCTGAAGCGCGCTGTTGCGGTCGTTCCAGAACTCGAAGCGCGCATCGATGTAGTAGAGCATGCCCAGCATGGCCTGGATGGTGGCCGATTGGGGGTCGAGTGCCGCGGCGCGCTGCCACGCCATCAGCGTCGTCGTCAGCCCCTCGCGCGACAGCACATAGCCGTGGTAGCGGGCAAGGCCCCGCACCCAGAAGCTCCAGGCCTCGAGATTGTGGATCGAGGAGTAGCGCAGCCGCGCCTGCTC
>JADCDC010000586.1 GCA_020252385.1 Aestuariivirga sp. | reverse complement strand
GGGTCTATCTCGATGTGCCGGCCAGTTCGCCGCAGGATACGCCGCTCTCGCTGATCGTCACTGGTGTCAACGTCTCGGGAGAAGCGGTCTCGGCGACGGCAACCCGAACGGACGTGCTCAACCGCGCGTTCCCTTACAATTTCTACAACTATGCAGTGTTTCCGGGACTCAGGCGATGAACATCGACAGCTTCATCGGCCTGCCCTATCGCGACGGCGCAAGGGGCCCCGACGCATATGACTGCTATGGCATCGTCGCGGCCGTCCTGAAGGCCGTGAAGGGCCTCGAGCTGCCGGACTGGCACGCAGCCGCGGCGACCCCGCAAGCGGCTTCCCGGGCGATCGCAGCGGCCCTGGCGGGCGAGGTAGCGGGCGGCCGTGTCTTGGCCGTCGTGGATCCCGCGGATTGGGACATCGCCATCGTCGGCAGCACATTCAGGCCACATCATGTCGGCGTGTTCTTTGGCGGCGGCGTGCTTCATGCCTCGCGCGCCTTCGGCTCCGTCTGGCACCCGCTGAACCGTTTCCGCCTGCTCTACCCGCACACGGAGTTCTATCGATGGCATCGATAGTCCTCCTCCGCAACCCGCTCTCGCCTCATAGCCGCGAGATTTCAAGAATTCCTGCCGGAACACCGGTTATCGACTGGCTGCAGCAGGAGCATCCGCACGGCTTCGGCGTGTCCATGCGGTTCTACGTCAACGGCGAGGAGAAGGCCCTCGACGATCTCGACTACCGCATGCAGGAAGATGATGTCGCGGTCATTGCCCTCATGCCGGCCGATCCGGCAACCCTGACCTCGATCGCCATCAGCTTTGCGATCTCCGCGGCGCTTGCCGCGGTCTCGTTCGCAGTCCAGTACTTCTTCTTCAAGCCAAAGGAGCTGTCTGGGCCCAAGGGCGAGAAACGCTCGGTCTATGACGTCGCAAGCGATCAGAACGCCGCGCGAGTTGGGGAGGCCGTGCCGGTGATCTACGGCTCCGTCCTGACGACGCCCGATTACATCTCCCAGCCATATGTCTGGTACTCGTGGAGCCAGGCGTCAGCCGCCGAGCCCCTCAACGGCATCCAGTATCTCGACGTGCTGATGTGCGTCGGGCAGGGCAACATCGACGTGACCGACGTGTTCGTGGGGGACACCGACGTCACGACCCTGCCGGCGGGCGTCGTGACCTGGCAGGTCTTCCGGCCGGCGCAGCACAACAAGACGATGGGCACGATCGCAGCGGCCATGGGTGCGGGCTTCTATGAGAACGTGGTGACGTCGGCGGAGGTCGGCAACCAGGAGCTGGCGAAGGCAAATGACACTGCGGGCTACTTCGCGGCCTGCAAGCCGGGGCAGAAAGGCCGGATCATCCAGATCGATCTCGTTTGTCCAAACGGCCTCTATTTCGTCACCACCGATCCCGGCGATGTCGTCCCTTTCAGCGTCACCCTGACGGTGCAGTGGATCGAACTCGATGACAATGACAACCAGGTTGGCACCGCCTTCTCGCAGTCCGTGACCATCAGCACGTCGGCGCCGGGCACAAGCGACAACATCGTTCTCACCTCGCCCGTCAGACGCACGATCAGCATCACAGCCTCGAAGTCGGCGCGCTGGGCCGTGCGCATCACCCGCACCAGCAACCCCACGAGGCCCCAGAAAGGGCAAAGCCAGACGATCTGGAGCGGGCTCAAGCTGGTGCTCGACAATGCCACTGGTCAGGTCTACGGCGACGTGACGCTGCTGGCCTGCCGGATCAAGGCTTCGAACGGTATCGCCGGCGATGCCGCAGTCCGCGTCAGCTGCCGGGCCACGCGGCGCCTGCGGCCGCCGACGGGCGGCAGCGAGGTGCAGTCCACGAGTGCAGCCGACGCGTTCACGGATGTCCTCGTCGACACCGTCTATGGCGCGGCGCGTCCGCGCTCGGAGGTCGACACGGCCCTGCTGACCACGCTGCGGACCACCTGGGCAGCCTATCAGTTCAACCACGTGTTCAGGGAGCGCATTACGGTATGGGAAGCGCTGCGCACGATCACCACGCCATTCGGCGCCGAGCCGCTGCCGCTTGGCGCCATGATGTCGGTCGCCCAGGACGGAGTCAAATCCGTGCGCTCGGCGCTCTTCACGGACGCCAACATCGTCGCAGGCTCGATGAACGTCTCCTACAGCTTCGACGAGGAGGGCGTGGCAGACGGCGTCGAAATCGAGTACCTCGACGCGAAGGACTTCCGGCAAAGCTACACGGTGTGGCCGACGACGGCGCAGAGGCCGGACCGCTTCACCCTTCCCGGCGTGACAAGCGCCACGCATGCCGCGCAGTTTGCCCGCCTTACATGGCAGCGCAGCCAGCAGCAGCGCAAGCGCATCACCTTCGACACCGAGATGGAGGGCCTGATCCTGCAGCTCGGCGACCGGATCGGCGTCGCCCACAATGTCCCGAAATGGGGTGAAGCCGGTCTGGTGATTGGCAGGACGGGCAACACCCTGACCGTCGACCGTAGTCTGAACTGGGCGGGAGGCTCGAAGCAGATACTGCTGCGGCGGCCGGACGGCGGAGTGACGAACGCCATCACGGTGACGCGCGGTGAGCGCGACAACCAAGTGGTGCTTCCGGCTGCGCCACCGACGACGATCAACTTCGACAACGATTATGAATACACGTCGTTCGCCTTTGGCCCTGCCAGCACACTGGTGCAGGATTTCGTGGTGATCGCGGCGAAACCTGCCGGCGACAAGAGGGTGACCGTCGAGGCCGTCAACTACGCTCCGGGGATCTACACCGGCGCCATGAGCTTCATGAGCTGACCATGCCGACGCCCTATCCGACAGGCTTCCCGATGCCGACGATCGGGGGCTTCGGCGCGACCGTCAGCATGGGTGTTCTGCGCCCGGGAGAGGACACACACCAGCTGCAGCGCAGGGTCTTCACCAACATGCCGCACAACTTCGCGCTATCATTCACGATGACGCTGGCGCAGTGGGCGCAGTGGCAGGCCTGGGTCATGAATAATGGCTATCGCTGGTTCGAGATGAATCTAGCGACGCTTTATGCCGGCAGTTTCAACCAGGTGACATCAACCGTGGTCATACGGCTGACCTCGGGCCTGAGCGCGGTGCTGATGTCGCATGACGTCGTCCAGGTCACGGTGAACGCCGAGCTGGCGCCGTCGGCGATCGCACGCTTCCTGGAGGGCACCGGATGACCGCGTATCCGTCATCACTGCCGCTGCCTCAGATCGCGGGATATCAGGTC
>JADCDC010000585.1 GCA_020252385.1 Aestuariivirga sp. | reverse complement strand
GCTCTTCCGATCTGGCACGGCGCGCCAGGCCCTCTCGCAATATGGCGATGACAGCGCGCTCCGCCTCATGCTGGCGGGGATCCTCGAGGCGCGGGGGAAGGCCGACGAGGCCATCGCGGAATACGAGCTGCTGATACTGTCCGACCCGACCTCCACGGTGGTGGCCAACAACCTCGCCAGCCTGCTCTCCGAGAAGAGCGACGACCCCAGGGCGCTGGAGCGCGCCTTCAACATCGCCGTCCGCTTCCAGAATTCGGACGTGCCGCAGTTCCTCGATACGCTGGGGTGGATCCACTACCTGCGCGGCGACAACCACGCCGCACTGCCGCTGCTGAAGCGCGCGGCGGAGAAGCTGCCGAAATCCGGCGCCGTCCAGTTCCACCTCGGCATGGCCCTGAAGCAGGCCGGCGAGGCGGAGCTTTCGGCACGGACGCTGGAACGGGCGATCACGCTGCCGCGCCTCCCAGCCGACGACATGAAGACGGCGGCGGCAACGATTGAACAACTGAAGGCCGCAAACCCAGCGAACTGACGTCGTCAATCACAACAAGGACCACGAAATGAGAAAGAGATTGGAAAGCATGGCAAGGCTTCCGGCCCTCGCGGCCGCAGCCATTGCCATGACGATGCTGCTCGGCGGCGCCAGACCGGTGCTGGCCGAGACCGTCAGTTTGATGGAGTCGGCCAAGTGGGAGAACGAGGCAGTCCTGTCGGAGGCGGATGCGATCAAGGTCGAGAAAGGCGTCGACCCTCGCGTCGTCAGCAAGGATGGAACGACCTACAGCTTCAACCAGCTGAAAGGGAAGGAAGGCGACGACCTCCGCGTCAGTGACCAGCTGAGCGTTGCAGTGCAGGACAGCGGCAGCAACACGGTGTCCTTCACCTTCTACAACGCGGGTGGCGAGAAGAGCTCGATCACCGACATCTACCTGACGGGCACCGGCGGGGTTCTCGAAGTTCCGGGAAAGATCACGGACCAGTCGAAGGGCGTGAACTTCTCGTCCGGGGCGAGCCCGCCGAACCTTCCGGTGGGCACCAAGTACGACTTCGTCGCGACGGCGAGCGCGGACAGCAATCCGCCCGTCTATGAGAACGGCGTCAACGCTTCGGGTGAATACGTGACCTGGACCTTCGCGCTGGCGAAGGGTGCGACCTATGACGACGTCATCAAGTCCATGGACAGCGGGACATTGCGCGTCGGCGCCTTTGCTCCGGGATCCTCCGGCGGCTCGTCGAGCTTCATCAACGGCGCCAGCATGGGACGCAGCGGCGATGTGACGGCCGTGCCGCTTCCCGCAGCGCTGTGGCTGATGATCGGGGCTCTCGGCAGCCTCGTCCTGATGTCGCGGCGCGGCGGGGTGCGCCGTCAGTACATCGACTTGATGTCCGCGAGCTCGTGGGCGAGGCCCGCCTCGTCACGCCTCGCAACGTAATCGGCAATGACGGGGAGGCGTGGCCCGATGAGGGCGCCGGTGACGGAAAAGAACGCGTCCTCGTCAATCGCCTCGGCGGGCTTTCCCTCCTCGGCGAACATCAGCGCCACGCAGGCGATGGCGTTGACCGCCACATTGGGCTCGACCTCGGCGAAGAAGCGGTTCTTCTCCGCCACCCGGCCGATGCGGGCGACGGGCCCCTGCTCCACCAGCGCGATGAGGATGCGCGCCATCATCTCGTCCTCCGACACCGCCTCGTCGGCGCGCGGCGCAAGGCTGCGGCGCGCCGCATCGACGCGATGCTCGAGGATCAGGTAGGGCGGTGCGGAGTAGCGCCCGGCGATGTGGATCGCCGCGCGGAAGAAATAGGCGTTGAAGGTGGGATTGTGGACGAGGCTGTCCTCCCTGATGCCGCGCGCCACCTCATGCATGATGCCAGGCGTGAATGGCGAGGGCAGCTTGCGCCAGCTGGGCAGGAACAGCGCGATCGAGGCATTGGCACCCCAGCTCATCAGCCGGTCGACGATGCGCGCCGCCGCCCCGACGGCGCGCGACAGGAAGGGTATCCGCTCACGCGTGGCAAGACCCGAACGGTCGGCGTTGGAAAGGTCGCGGACGTAGAACTGGGCGGCCCGCAGCCCATCCCGTACGCCGGCGGCGGCGCAGACGGCATGGGCGGCAAGCGGGACATTGGCGGTTCGCGAAGCACTGGTCATGGCGGCATAACAACCTTTCGGGGGTGCTCCCGTCAAGTTTTCCAATCTTGAGCATGATCTTGTCGCAAAAGTGGTTTCCACTTTTGCGGATCATGCCTTGGACAGCGCCGCGTTGCGGATGTCGGTGAGGCTGCGGGCGGGGGTGATCGCCTCGGGATCGATCAGGCAGTGGATGATGGCGGGCATGCCCGCCGCCCGGGCCCGGGCAAGGGCCGGGCCGAAGTCCGCCGTCGCCCGCACCGTTTCGCCATGGCCGCCATAGGCGCGGGCGAGTGCGGCGAAGTCCGGGTTCCTCAGCGCCGTGGCCGACACCCGGCCGGGATATTCCCGCTCCTGGTGCATGCGGATCGTTCCGTACATGCCGTTGTCCACCACCACCACGATGATGGGGAGGTCATGCTGGATGGCGGTGGCGAATTCCTGGCCGTTCATCAGGAAGCAGCCATCGCCCGCGAAGGCGATGACCTCGCGCGAGGGCTGGAGCGCCCTTGCGGCCACTGCCGCGGGAACGCCATAGCCCATGCTGCCCGAAGTGGGCGCCAGCTGCGTGGCAAAGCCGCGGAAGGGCCAGAAACGGTGCAGCCACGTCGCATAGTTTCCGGCACCATTGCAGAACACGGTGTCGGGCGGCATGACCGCGACGAGATGCGCCATGACTCCGGCCATCTGAAGCTCGCCCGGCGTGCGGACCGGGGCGGGGTCGCTCCACTGGCGGTAATCGGCATGGGCGGCGGCGGCTTCGCCTGCCCAGTTGACGGCATTGGGCTTCGCGAGGGCAGCCGCAGCCGCCGCGAAGGCGCGGGGTGTGGCGAGGATGCCGAGGCCGGCGCGATAGACCTTGTTCAGCTCCTCGGGCCCCGGATGGACGTGGACGAGCCGCGCGCCATCGCCCGGAATGTCGAGCAGCGTGTAGCTCTGGGACGGCATCTCGGACAGCCTGCCGCCCACGAGCAGCACGAGATCCGCCTCCTTCACCCGCTTGAGCAGCTTCGGGTTCGGCCCGATGCCGAGATCGCCCGCGAAATTCGGATGATCCGCCGGAAACAGCATCTGGCGGCGGAAGGTGACGGCGACGGGAAGATCGAAATTCTCGGCGAAGCGCACGAGGTCCTTCACCCCCTGCTCGCTCCAGCCGGAGCCGCCCGCCAGCACCACCGGGCGCCTGGCGGAGAGCAGCCTCTGGCCGAGCTCCGCCATCTCCTCCACACCGGGCCGCGTCAGCGCGGGGGCGAAGGGCAGTGCGTCCCGGACTTCGACGGTATCGGTGAGCATGTCTTCGGGAAGCGCGATCACCACCGGGCCGGGGCGGCCTTGCGTGGCGACGTGGAAGGCGCGGCTGACGATCTCGGGGATCCTCTCGGCGCGGTCGATCTCGACGACCCATTTCGCGATGCTGCCGAAGACCGCCTTGTAGTCGAGCTCCTGGAAGGCCTCGCGCTCCTTCATGTCGCGCGCCACCTGGCCCACGAACATGATGAGCGGGGTCGAATCCTGGGAGGCGACATGGATGCCGGGCGAGGCGTTGGTGGCGCCGGGGCCGCGCGTCACCATGACGATGCCGGGCCGGCCGGTGATCTTGCCCGCCGCTTCCGCCATGAAGGCGGCCCCGCCCTCCTGGCGGCAGACGATGGTGGCGATCGCCGCATCATGCAGCGCGTCGAGCACCGCGAGATAGCTCTCCCCCGGCACGCAGAAGACATGGCTGGTGCCGTGGACCTTGAGCTGGTCGACGAGGATCTGGCCGCCGGTGCGGGCGCTCACCGGTTGGTCCTCAACAGCCGCGCGCGGGTCTCCGACACGGCATTGGCGTGCCCGTCGAAACCCTCGTAGCGGGCGATGACCTCGGC
>JADCDC010000584.1 GCA_020252385.1 Aestuariivirga sp. | reverse complement strand
TCGGCAGGGTCGAACCCGATATCGTGGTGATCGCCTGCAACACGGCCTCCACCATCGCGCTGGGGGCACTGCGCGAGCGCTTCGCCGTGCCCTTCGTCGGCACCGTGCCGGCGATCAAGCCTGCCGCCCAGCAGACCAAGTCGGGGATCGTCGGCGTGCTCGCGACACCGGGCACGGTGAAGCGGGAATACACCCACGGCCTCATCAGCAGCTTCGCCTCCCATTGCGAGGTGGTGCTGCATGGTGCGGGCCGCATGGCCGAGATCGCCGAACGGAAGCTCAAGGGCGTCCCGGTCGATCTCGACGAACTGAAGGCCGAAATCGCCCCCGTTTTCGCCGGAGAGCCGTTGCGCCGCACCGATGTGGTGGTTCTGGGCTGCACCCATTATCCGCTGCTCGTCGATGAGATGGCGAAGGTGGAGCCCTGGGTGGTGCGCTACATCGACCCCGCCGGGGCAATCGCCCGGCGCGTCGCCGACGTGCTGAAGGACCAGCCCCTGCGCGAGGCCTCGAAGCCGGTCCCGCCCCACAATGCCGTGCTGCTGACCTCGACCCGCGAAGCCGCCGAGGACGCGCTTCCCGCCTATGCCCGCATGAGCTTCCACCTGCCGGAGTTCCTGGACCTGGGGGTCTAGGTGGTCGGGGATCACCCCTTCTCCAGCCCCATCGTCAGCCCACGGACGAGGTGCTTCTGCACCAGAAGGATGAACACGAAGGCCGGCAGCAGCCCGGCGATGCTGATGGCGGAGGTGAAGCCCCAGCTCTGCGTCACCGACAGGCTGATCTGCACGGGCAGGAGCCGGATCGAACTCGTCAGGAACAGCGCCATCACGAACTCCGTCCAGGAGAAGAGGAAGCACAGCACGGCGGTCGCGGCAATGCCGCCGCGGATCATCGGCAGGTGGATGCGGCGGAAGCTCTGCCAGGGTGTGGCGCCGTCGATCATCGCGGCTTCCCCCACCTCGCGCGGCACGTCGTCGAGGAAGGACTTGAGGAGCAGCACGGCGAAGGGCAGGTTCACCGCGCCATGGGCCAGGATGACGCCCAGGAGCGTGTCCCTGAGGCCGATCCGGTGATAGACGAAGACCAGCGGCACGACGATGACGACAGGCGGCAGCACGCGCTGGAACAGCACCCAGAGATAGAGCGCGCGGCCCCGCCGGCTGACAAGCCGGGACAGGCCCCAGGCGGCGGGCAGCCCCGCCGCCAGGGCGAGCAGGGTGGAGCCGATGGCCACGATGATCGAGGCGGTCATGGCCTCGCGCGCGGCAAGGTATTCCGGCCCCTGGCCGAGGACCGTCGCCTTGTAGTTGGCGAAGGTGGGCGTGAAGTCGAACCACACCACGCCCCGGTGCTCGAACACGGCGTCCACCGGCTTGATCGAGTTGAGGCCCCACCAGAAGATCGGGAACATGAAGCAGCCGACGGTCAGGACGGCTACGGCATCCCGGAGCAGGCGGAGGAGGGGGCGGCTGGTCATCGGGCCCAACTCTGTCCGAGCCTCCCCGGGGCCACAAGCGCGGATTTGACAGGCCCCGCCCGTTCCCCTATACGCGCGCCATCACGGGGCCTTCGGGCTCCGTGATTGCTTGCCCGCGTCCTCGTTCGGAGGACTGTCGGCCGGGAGACCGGCGCCAAGGAGGGTGGGTTCTCTTGAAACGTCAATGGAGACCGTAAATGACGAAGCGCGCAAACGCGAAATACAAGATCGACCGCCGCATGGGCGAGAACATCTGGGGCCGCCCGAAGAGCCCCGTCAACAAGCGTGAATATGGCCCCGGCCAGCACGGCCAGCGCCGCAAGGGCAAGATGTCGGACTTCGGCACCCAGCTGAAGGCCAAGCAGAAGCTCAAGGGCTATTACGCCAACCTCTCGGAGCGGCAGTTCCGCAAGACCTATGACGAGGCCATCCGGCTCACGGGCGACTCGTCGGAAAATCTCATCGGCCTCCTCGAGCGCCGCCTCGACATGGTGGTCTACCGCGCCAAGTTCGTGCCGACGGTCTTCGCCGCCCGCCAGTTCGTTTCGCACGGCCATGTGAAGGTGAACGGCAAGCGCGTGACGATCGCCTCGATCCGGCTGCGCGCCGGCGACACGATCGAGCTCACCGACAAGGCCAAGGGCCTTGCCAACGTGCTGGAAGCCACCCAGCTCGCCGAGCGCGACACGCCGGACTACATCGAGGTCGACCACAAGGGCATGACCGCCCGCCTGGTGCGCATCCCGGCCCTTTCGGACGTTCCCTATCCCGTCCAGATGCAGCCGAACCTCGTCGTCGAATACTACTCGCGCTAAACCGCGAGGGTTTCGGAACCAAATTGCAAATGGCCGCCCACCCGGGCGGCCATTTCAGTTTCGACCGGTGAGTTCGTCTCTGTTCAGTTGGCCGGGCAGCCGTTGGCCGCGGGCTTTCCGGCGAAGAGATCCTCGACCCACGGAACATAGAGCGGCTGCGAGGCGGCAGGCGTGGTGAAGTGGTTCTGTTCACCCGGCAGCTGAACGCGCCCGACATTGGCGCCCTTGGCGCAGCGCCGCTCCTGGTAGAGCTTGCCCATGACGGGATCGTTGGTGACGTCCTTGTCGCCAAAATAGATCATCACGGGGGCGACCGGCTGGTCCGGCGCGGTGCTGCCGTCGATCAGGCGCTGCACCCAGGCCGCGGCATTGTCCGGCTGGGGCTTGAGCAGGCTCTTGTAGCTGTCGCCGAGATTGAAGGTCAGCGTATCGGCACCTGCGTGCATGCACTTCTTGCTGAACACCTCGTCGAGGGTCTTCGCACCGTCGTCGGTGAAGATGTCGGTGAGCTTCAGTTCGGGAAAGGCCTGCGCGGTGGCCCACATGGTCATGGCATAGTGGGCGAAGTTGTTGATGCTGGCGGAGAACGCAGCCGCAAGTTCCGGCAGCAGCTTGTTCGCGGCAGCGGGATCGGTCGACCCCGGCGGGACGAGAACCTCGACCTCCTGCGGAGCGAGAGCCACGAAGCCGATGAATTCCACACCGTCCGACGCCGTGCCAGTGGCCTTGATATAATTGCCCAGGCTTGCGGCGGCCAGCACCGCGCCGCCCCCCTGCGACCAGCCATAGGCAACGGCCTTCTTCGCTTCGCCGGAGAGGCCCAAGGCGCCGATGGCCCGCACGGAGTTGATGATGTCGCGCGCCTGTGTGGCCGCCACCGCATACTGGTGCTTGCCGCCGCCACCGCCGAGGCCCTGGTAGTCCGTGGCCACCAGCACGTAGCCTTTCGCGATGAATTCGGTTGCAGCGGGAACACCGAAGTCGGTCCACGAGGTGCCGCCGATCATGTAGTAGAGGTTCAGGTCCTGCGCCGGGTCCTCGACCTGGGAGGGGCCGCAGTTCTGCGCCGTGCCGGTCGTGCCATGCGCCCAGGCGAGGATGGGGCGGCCTGCGGCGGGCGGCGCACCCTTGGGCGCGATCACCAGCGCCGTCGACAGCGTCTTCTTCTCCATCACGTCGGAGGAAACATAGGCAATCCGCCATGCTTCCGCGCCGGGGATCGATGTCGCCACCGCCTCCTGGGCGACGACGGTGCCAAGCGGCTTGTCGGGCGAGACGTTCGCCAGGGCGGCGTAGAAGGGGGGCAGGGCAACCTCGGCTGCATGGGAGAGGGAGACAGCGGCGAACATCGCCAGCGAGCTGACCAGAAGTCGGAGTGGACGCATGGTGGGTCCTCGTGAGTTGGGCGTTGGACTGTAATCACGCCACGCGTTCCCCCCGGACGCGGCAACCACAGGCTAGACGGCTTTCAACTTATCGTGAACGATCGGTTGTGGCAATTGCGACCAGCCGCCCCCGGCGCTCAGCCTGACTTCCGGCAGTAGATCTCGAGCCGGTGCGCCAGGATCTCGTAGCCCAGTTCCTCGGCCACGCGGCGCTGCAACTGCTCGATCTCGGCCGAGACGAATTCACGGATCTCGCCGGTGTCGACGTCGATCAGGTGGTCGTGATGCGGGCGGTTGCCGATCTCGAAACGCATCACGCCGCGGTCGAAGGTGTGGGTCCTGATGAGCCCCTTTTCCGAGAGCGCCGCCAGCGTGCGGTAGGCGGTCGCCTGGCTGACGCTCGCGTCCTGCTCGCGCGCCCGGGCGAGGACCTGCTCGGCATCCGGATGGTCCTCGGCCTCGATCAGGACGCGGGCGATGGCCTGCCGCTGCCGCGTGATCCTGAGGCCCGCTTCCCGGAGGAGGTCGTCCCCCTCGCTGCTGTAGAAGGGCTTGTTCATCGCCCTCCTATGCACCCGATCGGGGTGGAAAGGCAAGTCCTTTGAGAACCATTCGCAATTATCTTGACACTGCGAATGCTTCGCACTATCAGTTTAACGTGGGCTGGGGTGCCAATCGCCACGTATGGAGTTCAATGATGCTCACGAGGAGAACGCTTCTGGCCGCTCTTGCGGCGGCCGTCCTGATGCTTCCGGGCGCCCCGGCAAGGGCTGCCGACCCGATGAAGGTGGTCGCCACCACTGGCATGATCGCCGATGCGGCCCGCGAGGTGGGCGGCACGCTGGTTGAGGTGACGGCACTCATGGGCCCTGGCGTCGATCCCCATGCCTACCGCCAGACGCGCACCGACATCGTGGCCATGGCCAATGCCGACCTCGTGCTGTGGAACGGATTGTATCTCGAAGCGCAGATGGAGGAGTTCCTGCTTGGCCTGGCGCGCGACCGGAAGGTCGTGCCGGTGGCCCAGAAGCTGCCGGAAAACCTGCTGATCGGCTCCGCCGACTATGAAGGCCGTTTCGACCCGCATGTGTGGATGAACCCGAACCTGTGGTCCAAGGTCGTCGTCAACGTGCGCGATGCGCTGATCGAGGCGCGGCCTGAGAGCAAGGACATCTTCACCGCCAACGCCGATGCCTATCTGGCGAAGCTCTCGGAACTCGCCCGCTACACGGCCGATGTCCTCTCCTCGGTTCCGGCGGAAAGCCGGGTCGTGCTCTCCTCACATGATGCATTCAACTATTTCGGCAACGCCTATGGCTTCGAGGTCGTCGGCATCCAGGGCATTTCGACCGAGTCGGAAGCCGGCCTCCAGCGCATCAGCGAATTGGTGGACATGCTGGTCAGCCGCAACATCCGCGCGGTCTTCGTCGAGACATCCGTCTCCGACCGCAACGTCCGCGCCCTGATCGAGGGTGCGGCGGCGCGCGGCCACCAGGTGGTGATCGGCGGCGAACTCTTCTCCGACGCGATGGGCGAGCCCGGCAGCTATGAAGGCACTTACGTGGGCATGATCGACCACAACGCCACCACCATTGCCCGTACCTTGGGCGGCAAGGCGCCCGATGCCGGCATGCAGGGGCTGCTCAATTGATGGGAACCCCCGCATGACCCGCGCCGCGCAGCCGCATGTCGCAGCCGAGGACGGTGCCGTCCGCCTCGCAGCACCGGTGCCTGCCGACGCAGCGCTCGTCACCCGCGGCCTCACCGTGTCCTATGGCGAGAAGCCCGCGGTGTTTTCCGTCGACGCCACCTTTCCGGGGCGCGCCATGTCGGCGATCATCGGTCCCAACGGGGCCGGCAAGTCGACGCTGCTGAAGGCGGCATTGGGCGTCATCCCGCGGCTGTCGGGCGATGTGTTCGTCTTCGGCCAGCCGCTGGAGCAGGCACGGCACAGGATCGCCTATGTGCCGCAGCGCGCCAGCGTCGACTGGGATTTCCCCACGACCGTTATGGACGTCGTCCAGATGGGTCTTTACCGTCAGGCAGGCCTCCTGGGGCGGCTCTCCGGCGCCATGGCGGAAAAGGCGCGTGACTGCCTGAGGCGCGTCGGCATGGCCGACTTCGGCCATCGCCAGATCGGCCAGCTTTCGGGCGGCCAGCAGCAGCGGGTGTTCCTTGCCCGTGCGCTGGCGCAGGACGCCGACCTCTACCTCCTCGACGAGCCCTTCGCCGGGGTCGATGCCGCCACCGAGCGCGCCATCGTCGACGTGCTGAAGCTCCTCAAGGCGGATGGCAAGGCGGTGATCGCCGTGCACCATGATCTCTCGACGGTGCGCGGCTACTTCGACCACGTCTTCCTCATCAATGTCCGGCGCATCGCGGAAGGACCCGTCGCCAGCGCCTTCACCACCGAGAACCTGCGCGCCACCTATGGCGGGCGGCTGGCCGCCACCCATCTCGACCAGCTGGCCGTCGTCGCCGAAGGGGCGTGATGAACGCCTTCCTCGAGGCGCTGCTGCTGCAGTCCGGCTACAACGCATCGCTGGTGGCGGTGGGTGCTGGCCTCTTGGGCTTCGCGGCGGGCGCCACGGGAAGCTTCCTGTTCCTGCGCAAGCGCGCCCTCGTGTCGGATGCCATCGCCCATGCCACGCTGCCGGGCGTGGCGCTCGCCTTCATGGCGATGGTGGCGCTTGGCGGCGACGGGCGAAGCCTTCCCGTGCTGCTCCTGGGCTCCGC
>JADCDC010000583.1 GCA_020252385.1 Aestuariivirga sp. | reverse complement strand
TAGGAGGAGACATCCTGCACACCCCCGGGAAACCGGCAGCCCACACCGACCACGGCAACGGGAGAAGAGGCATCCGGATGCGCCGGATACATGGTGACGTTCATCGAAACCCCCAAGAAACCCGCGCGCACCGCCGGCTCAACCCCGTTCAAGGCGGTACCGCAATCAACCCCACGGAAGCAATTAGCAGTCGCACACAGCGAGACAACAGGATTTTCGCCACAAACTTCTGTATCTGCGGGACTCTGCAACCTGCAAATGATGAATTTACGTCAATTATCTTGTCTCTGCCCATTCCTTCGGCGGCAGCCGCCCGATACATGGTCCGGAGCTAGGGCCACGGCTGCATCGGTCCCTTGTCCCCGCGGGACATCCCGGAGGGAGAAAAGGACTGGCTGTGCGAAACCTCGAGGCCGGCCTCGGCGGTCCAGCCCATCCACGCGATGCTGACGGTCGAGGCCCGTTCCGTCGCCAGGGTGAGGATGAGCCCCTGCCCCTCGAAGCTTGCGAGATGACAGGCCTGAGGGGCGGGCGACACCAGGAGCTGCTGCATCGGAATCTGGCGGAGCTTCGCAATGGCCTCCAGCTCCGTCCAGGCCTTCAGGAACGGCAGCCTTCCCGTCGCGCCGGAAGGGATGCGGGCAGCAAGGCCGGGATAGCCCTGGGCCGACCGCCACGGGGCCTCCGCCGAGATCGACGCAAGATCGAGCCCGATCTGCTCAGTGCTGCTAAGCCCGATCGCCGCATGGCCCGCGGCGCGCGAAATGGACAGCCAGGGCCCCGGGATCAGCACCGGCCGTCCCGAACTCTCATGCATGTAGGTGACGGGAGCGCCGCCCGCGGCCTGCCGCGCCAGCCAGAGAACGGCCCAATGGCAGAGCACGAAGCGCGACCGCGCGCGCTGATCCGCCATCGCCCGCGCCCGGAGCTGGAGCGGGCCCGGCAGCAGCGGAAGGCAGGCAGCGGCCATGCCGGCGCCCTGAGGCCCCTTCTCATCGAGCGGAACGATCGAGATGCTTGCCGCCACTTTCAGCGCCCCTTGCGTGCCCTTCGGCATCCGCGGCCCATAGTGCTGAGCCAACGGGTCAATGTCGAGGCCGCGGGCAGCCTTAACCCGACTTTGCCTTGACGGCATGATCCGGCGGCGCGGATTTACGAGCGCGGCAAGATGAACAAACCGTAAGTTCAAGCAAGGCGCTTGCGGCGCGCCGGGATTGACGGCGTTCGGATGCTCGTCTTTACTTGGTGATCAATAAGCCGCGCGTTGGCGAAGCTGCGTCCAGAACCGCAGTGCAATGCCCGGCAATGATCCCGGGAGGACCAACTGCCATGACAACATCCGCCAACTCACTGCACGCCATTCTCGAACTCTCGCGGCGCTCCGCCCTGTCGCGGCGCGCCTTCCTCGGAGGCGCCGCCGCGGGCGCACTCGGCCTCTCCGCCATGCCCGCGCACGCCTCCACGACCATGACCTGGATGGGCTGGCAGGGCTATGAGACCCCGATCAAGTCGGGCACCTTCCTGAAGGACAACGACATCGACTTTCAGCCCACCTTCGTGGCCTCGAACGAGGAGATCATCACCAAGCTGCAGGCTGGCGGCACCGGCAAGACCGACCTCATCACCATGTATTTCGGCTACCTGCCGATCATGGCGGAAGGCGGCCTGCTCGAGCCCATCGACCCGTCCAAGGTGGCGCAGTTCGGAGACCTCGTGCCGCAGTTCACCGCCCAGCAGTCGATCCGCTTCAAGGACCAGCTCTATGGCGTGCCGTGGAACTGGGGCTCGCTGCCGCTGATGTACGACCCCGCCGCGGTGCCCACACCGCCCGCAAGCTGGATGGATATCAAGAAGCCGGAGTTCAAGGGCAAGGTCGCGATGGTGGATGACCCACTGGGCAACCTCCTCGTCTGGGGCACGGTGGTGACTGGCAAGCCGATGGGCACGCTCCTCACCCGCGAGGAACTCGCCAAGGTGATCGACGAGCTGATCGACATCAAGAAGAACCATGCCCGCGCCTTCTTCGCCACCTATGGCGACATGTCGGATGCCTTTGCCCGCAACGAGGTGACGGTGAGCGCCATCGGCTGGGAGGCGGTCGCGGTGTGGACCAAGGCCAAGGGCAAGGAGATCAAGTACACGATCCCCAAGGAAGGCACCGGCATGTTCATGGACTGCCTGTGCATCCCGAAGGATGCCCCGCACCAGGACCTGTCCTACAAGATGATCAACCACGTGATCTCGCCCGAGCCCCAGAAGGTGTTCGCGACGGAGCAGAGTGCCGGCATCACCAACCTCAAGGCCGTGCCGCTGCTGCCGCCGGAGCTGGCTCAGTCCTATAACTACGCGGACATTGACGGCTTCATGCAAAAGGCAAGGCTGCAGCCGGTGCCGCCGTCGGAATTCGACGGTACTACCGCGAGTTACGATGACTTCCTCACCGAATACGCGAGGCTGCAGAAAGCCTAAGCCCGCCGCTTGAACGCGATGCGAAGCCGCCTCACAGCCTGGCAGGCGTCCTTCCTGGCGCCCGCCGGGCTGGTGTGGCTCTGCCTGTTCGCCCTGCCGCTGGCGAGCTTCCTCGTCTTCAGCTTCTGGTCGGTCAGGGCGCGCATCATGCGGCCCGACTTCACCTTCCGGAACTATGTGGCTACGATCACGGAGTATGGCGACGTCCTGGCCTGGACGCTGCTGACGGCGCTGGCGATCGCGCTCGTCACCACGCTGATCGCCTACCTCTTCGCCTATGCGATCAGGTTCCGCGCCGGGCGCTATGGCGATCTCCTGCTGTTCGTGACGCTGATCGCGCTGTTCGGCGGCTACCTCGTCAAGATCTATGCCTGGAAGAGCATCCTCGGGCGCGACGGCATCATCAACAGCCTGCTGATGTTCCTCGGCATCATCGACGAACCGATCGGGGTCCTCATCTATTCGCAGGGCGCAGTGGTGATCACGTTGGCCTATTTCCTGCTCCCCTTCGCGGTGCTGCCGATCTACGGCAGCATGCGCTCCATTCCGGACGACCTGATCGAGGCGGCAAGGGACCTGGGTGCTGGCCCCATCCAGGCGGCGCGCGACATGGTGCTGCCGCTTTGCGAGCGCGGCATCAACGTCGCCTTCCTGTTCTCCTTCCTGATCGCGGCGGGCGACTACGTGACGCCTCGCTTCGTGGGCGGCGGCGCCTCCATGATGGGACATTTCATCGAGACGCAGTTCTCCTTCGGCTTCAACTGGCCGATGGGAAGCGCCATGTCCTTCACGCTGCTCGCCGCCTCGCTCGCGGTCGTGAGCCTGTTCCGCTTCGGACTGCGCCGGAGCCTCGCGCGATGACCATCAGCCTCGCCGCCCGGGTGATGTGGACCGTGTTCATGGCAGCGGTCCTCGCCCTCATGGTGCTGCCGCTCGTGCTGGTGGTGGTCTTCAGCTTCAACGATGCGGCATTGACCAGTTTTCCGCTCTCGGGCTTCACGCTCCGCTGGTATGAGAAGCTCTTCGCCAACGACAGCTTCTGGCCAG
>JADCDC010000582.1 GCA_020252385.1 Aestuariivirga sp. | reverse complement strand
GCGGCGCGCGCGGATGCTGGCAAGGACTTCGGCGTGGTTCGCTTCACTGATGGCGATGTTACGGTCGTCGCTGACCTGCCGAAGAAGGTCGAGTGGGACCAGCGCGAACTCGCCGAACTGGTGGATCGCATCAAGGCCGAGGGCGACGATCCGAGTGATTACGTCGAGGTGAGCTTTCGCGTCTCGGAGCGCAAGTACACGGCTTGGCCCACTCCCATCCGCAACGCATTCGAACGCGCCCGGACTGTTCGCACGGGCAAGGAGACCTTCGAACTGATGACCGGAGAGGACGCATGACGTCCCTGATCCACTCGGCCGCGCGCAAGTTCAACGTTGAGATCGCCAACGTTGAACCCACCCCCTTCACTCACTCCGAAAAAGGACCACTCTGATGGCAATCTCCCTTGCCTCTCTCCGCAAGAGCACCGCGCTCCAGCCGCCGCGCATCCTGATGCACGGCGTGGCAGGCGTCGGCAAATCCACCTTTGCTGCAAAGGCCGACTCGCCGGTCTTCATCATGACCGAGGACGGACTCGGCAAGCTCCAGGTGCCGCATTTTCCGCTGGCAACCAGCTACGCCGATGTGTCGGAGGCGCTCGAGGCGCTGCGGATGGAAGAACATGACTACCGCACCGTGGTGATCGACAGCGTCGACTGGCTGGAGCCCCTGATCTGGGCCGAAGCCTGCAAGCGCAACAACTGGTCGTCGATCGAGACCCCGGGCTTCGGCAAGGGTTATGCCGAGGCCGTCAACATCTGGCGCGAATACATCGACAAGCTGAATGCGCTTCGCGACGAAAAGGGCATGGCGGTGCTCCAGATCGCGCACACCGACATCAAGCGCTTCGACAGCCCCGAGCACGAGCCTTACGACCGCTACGTGATCAAGCTCCAGGCGCGTGCTGCTGCCTTGTTGCAGGAGCACTCCGACATCGTGCTCTTCGCCAACTACCAGGTGTCGATCGCAAAGTCGGAGGTCGGCTTCAACAAGAAGGTGGCGCGCGCCCTCGGTACCGGCAAGCGCGTCATGCACACCGAGGAGCGTCCCGCCTTCCTCGCCAAGAACCGCTACGAACTCCCCGAGACCTTGCCCCTCGACTGGTCGGAGTTCGTCAAGGCCATGCCCCAGCCCCAATGATCCAGCCCTGACAGGAGAAAGACAGATGGCACGTTTCGACAATTCCTTCGACGCAACCGGCATCGAACCCGCCGCAGGCTACGATGTGCTGCCCGCTGGCAAGTATGTGGCCCAGATCATCGAGAGCGAGATGCGGGTCACCAGCAACGGCATGGGCCAGTTCCTCTGGCTGATGCTGGACATTCTCGAGGGTCCCCACAAGGGCCGCAAGGTCTTCGACCAGCTGAACCTCGTCAATCAGAACCCGACAACGGTCGAGATCGCCCAGCGTGCGCTCTCTGCGATCTGCCATGCCACCGGCAAGCTGCAGGTTACCGACAGCGAAGAGCTGCACCTCATCCCGATGACCATCCAGGTGACGGTGAAACCGCCCAAGAACGGCTACGGCGAGCGCAACGCGATCCGCTACCTCGTGCCGAAGGACGGGGCCCCGTCCGCCGCGTCCGCGAAGCCTCAGCCCGCGTCAGCCGCCGCTGCGCCGGCCGCCCCGGCGAAGATCGCTTCGGCGCCCTGGAACAAGAAGGCCTGATGACCATAGCTGCCGCGGCCCGGCGGCTGCGGCAGCACCCTCCCTCCAACTGAGAGAACTCACATGACTGACCTTCCCAGTGCGGCCCTCGCGGCCGCAAACGCCCCCGGCTTGCCCGATGCCCGACTGCGCCTCATCGAACTCGACGATGCCATTGCCCGGATCCGCACCCAGATCGCCACTGCCGATCTGGCGCGCCAGAAGCATCGCAAGCCTATTGACCCCGACTGGTTCCACAAGGCGCGCACCGCGCTGCGGCACCTTTGCCGCGAGCGCGCAGAGCTTCTCGCTCTCGGGACCGGGCAGCGCCGCCGCGAGGCGATGAAGGACGCCCTGATCGGCGTGCTGCGCGAGCGACATGACGAGGAAGCCTGGGCCGCCGTTCTGGTCGAGGCGAGGCTTCGCAGTGAAGGGGAGGGCGCCTGATGGCTGAGCTTCCCGCACCCCAGACGCCGACGCTTTCGGCGATCTATGCCGCCTATGAGGCCGAGCAGGGCGATGGCTTCCGCGATCATCTCGGCGCCTCACTCATCGGCAAGGCCTGTGCCCGCGCCCTCTGGTACGACTTCCGCTGGGTGACGGCCTCGCGGCATCCCGGCCGGCTTCTCCGCCTCTTCGAGACGGGACAGCTGGAAGAGGAGCGCCTCGTGCGCAATCTCCGTGCGACCGGCGCCACCGTGCTCGAGGTCGATCCCGAAACCGGCCGCCAGTTCCGCGTCGAGGCGCATGGAGGGCACTTCGGCGGATCGCTCGACGGCGTGGCGATCGGCCTCCTCGAGGCGCCCAAGACCTGGCACGTGCTCGAGTTCAAGACGCATTCGGTCAAGAGCTTCGCCGATCTGGTGGCCAAGGGCGTCGTCGCCTCCAAGCCCCAGCATGCGGCGCAGATGCAGGTCTACATGCATCTGACGGGCATCACCCGCGCTCTCTATGTCGCGGTGTGCAAGGACACCGACGCGCTTCACATCGAGCGGATCGAGGCCGACAAGGAACTCGCCGAGCGGCTCCTCGACAAGGCGCACCGCATCATCTTCGCCCAGCGCCCGCTGCCGCGCCTCAGCGATGATCCCGCCTGGTACGAGTGCCGCATGTGCGCGCACCATGACGTCTGCCATGGCGGTGGGGCCGCGACCGTGAACTGCCGCACCTGCCTTCACGTCACGCCGCTCGAGGGTGGCTGGCACTGCGCCCGTCACGACCGGATGCAGGGTTCGCAGGAGCAGCGTGACGCCTGTGGAAGGCATCTGTTCATTCCCGATCTGGTTCCCGGCGAGGTGACCGATGCCGGCGATGACCATGTCGCCTACCGCATGAAGGACGGCGCCATCTGGGTCAATGATGCGCGCGCGGAGACGGAGGTGACGTCATGCTGAGCCTCCGTCCCTACCAGCAGGCCGCGATCGGTGCGATCTACGCCTATTTCGAGGATCACAAGGGCAACCCGCTCATCGTGATTCCGACAGCCGGGGGCAAGAGCCTGGTGCTGGCTACTTTCTCCGAGGGCGTCCTCAAGGCCTGGCCCGACCAGCGTATCCTCATCGTCACCCATGTGCGGGAGCTGATCGCCCAGAACCACGCCGAGATGATCGGCCTGTGGCCGGAGGCTCCAGCGGGGATCTACTCCGCCGGTCTCGGCAAACGCGAGGCGGATGCACGCATCCTCTTCGCTGGCATCCAGTCCGTACACCGCAAGGCTGCCGAGATCGGTCACTGCGATCTCGTGCTGATCGACGAGGCGCATCTGATCCCGGTCGCCTCCGCCACCACGTACCGCCGCTTCCTCGGCGACCTCACCGCCATAAACCCGAAGCTCAAGGTGATCGGCTTCACGGCGACGCCCTACCGACTCGACAGCGGCATGCTGCACGAGGGCGACGGGGCGCTGTTCACCGACATCGCCTACGAGGTCTCGGTCCGGGACTTGATCGACAGCGGCTACCTCTGTCCGCTGGTCAGCAAGCAGCCGAAGACAAAACTCGATGTTACCGGGGTCGGCAGCCGCGGCGGCGAGTTCATCGCCAGCGAGCTGCAGGCGGCGGTCGACAAGGAGGCAATTACCCGCGCGGCCGTCTCCGAGATCATGGCCTATGGCGCAGACCGCAAATCCTGGCTCGCGTTCTGCTCCGGCGTTGATCATGCTCGCCATGTTGCCGAGGAATTCCGCAGCCGCGGAATCTCCTGTGAGACCATCTTCGGCGATACGCCAAAGGATGAGCGTGATGGCATCATTGCCGCGTTCAAGCGGCAGGAGATCCGAGTGCTCGCCTCGATGGGCGTTCTGACCACCGGCTTCAACGCGCCGGCGGTCGACCTCATCGCCATGCTGCGGCCGACCAAGTCGGCCGGTCTCTACGTCCAGATGGCAGGCCGCGGCACGCGACTGGCGCCCGGCAAGCAGAACTGCCTCGTTCTCGACTTCGCCGGCAATGTCAGCCGCCATGGCCCCATTGACCTGGTGCGCCCGAAGCGGCCCGGCGAGGGTGGCGACGGCGTGGCGCCCACCAAGGTCTGCCCGGAGTGCGACAGCATCATTCCGCTCGCCGCCAGCGAATGTCCGGACTGCGGCTTCGTCTTTCCGGCGCGGGAGGTGAAGATTGCTCCGACGGCGGCCATGCTGCCGGTGCTTTCGCCGAAGCACCCGCCGTGGCTTGCTGTGAACGACGTCATGTACTTCCGGCACGAGAAGGCCGGCGGGCTGCCCTCGCTCAAGGTGACCTACCGCTGCGGGCTTTCCGCCTATAGCGAATGGATCTGCTTCGAGCATTCCGGCTATGCGCGGCGCAAGGCCGAGGAGTGGTGGCAACTGCGCGCATCGGGAACGCCGTTCCCGCTCACCGTCGCGGAGGCGCTCGCCCGCAGGGCCGAGCTCAGGCGCCCATCCGCCATCATGGTCGAGACCGTCGGCCGATTCTTCGAGGTCAAGCGCGCGAGGTTCGAAGCATGTCCATCCCCGGCCTCTGCGCCGTCTACCACCGGCAAGCCCGCCACCATGGCTGGTTCGATGCAGTCTTCACCGCATCGGACCCCCGCCGCAACGCCAGCCGGAACTGGCTCTGCAGCCGTCTCTGCCAGGACCTCTATCACGGGAGGAAAGGCATGATCGACCCGACCCCGAACGAGAAAGCCGCCATGGACAATGGCGGTCGCATGGGCGGCGAATATCTCGAGAGCATCTGCAAGACCGATCTCGCGGCTCTCACCGTTGCCGAGTGGGACTGCTTCGTCGAGGCGGTCGTCACCGGTTACTGCGACCATCTGCGCGATCTCGCCGCCCGGGACCGCGCCCGTCTCGATTCCATGACCGCGGAGGTACCCTTCTGATGACCGCCCAATCCCACATGGCGCGTTTCGGCGCGCAGCTTCTGGCCAACGGCTATACGATCCTGCCGATCCAGCCCGGCACCAAGAAACCCGGCCGTCACGCGCGCGGCAAGTGGCATGACTACGGCGAGTGGAACCGCCACGCGGCCCGCCCCACCACCGAGGTCGAGGTGGCGACCTGGTCGAAGTGGCCGGGTTGCGGCATCGGCATCGTCGGCGGTGCGGTTGCCGCACTCGACATCGACATCCGCGAAGATGCCGAGCTGGCGCTGCGGATCGAGACGCTCGCGCGTGAAAGGCTGGGAGACACGCCCGCGCTGCGGATCGGCAAGGCGCCGAAGCGCATGCTAGTCTATCGCACGGCGGAGCCGTTCCGGGGGATCAGGCGCCACCCGCTGGAGGTCCTGTGCCTCGGCCAGCAGTTCCTCGCCTATGCCGATCATCCGGACACGGGCGCGCCCTATGCCTGGCCCGAGGAGGGGCTGGCCGATCTCGACATCTCGCAGCTTCCGGAGATCGGCGAGGCGGCGGCCCGCGCCTTCCTGGAGGAGGCGCACGCGCTCCTGCCGCCCGGTCTGCGGCAGAACAGTCTCAACTGCTACGCCAACGGCGCTGCGCCGCAAGGTCATTCCGCGCCGGGGTCCAGCCAGGCCGGAACGCTTCCCGCGATCGATGCGGCGCTCGCCCACCTGCCCAACGCGGAACTGGATTACGATAGCTGGATGCGCATCGGCATGGCGCTGAAAGGCGCACTCGGTGAGGAGGGCGGCGGTCTCTTCGCCGCATGGTCGGCGCAGGCCGCCAAGAACGATCCCTCCACAACGGCAAAGGCCTGGGCGAGCTTCCATCCGGACCGTATCGGAGCCGGAACGATCTATCATCTCGCCATGGAGCGCGGCTGGCAGCCGGAGTCCGGCCTCGTACTCGACGGCGCGCGGGAGAAAGGCGAGGAGCATCCGGCAGCCGCCATGCTCGCCCACCTCACGCGGCAGGCTGCGGCGGAGCCGGAGCAGTCTGTTGCCGAGGAAAGGCCTGCAGCACCTTTCGATCTAATCATGCCGGACGGCCTCGTGGGCGATCTTGCCGGCTACATGATCGCCACCGCCCGGCGTCCCCAGCCGCTGTTGTCCCTGGGCGCCAGCCTCTGCGCCATCGGCGCGCTGATGGGCCGGCTCTACCGGACCGAGAGCAATCTCCGCTCCAACCTCTATGTCGTTGGAATCGCCGACAGCGGCTCGGGCAAGAACCACGCCCGCGAGATCGTCAATGAGGTGTTCTTCGAGGCGGGGCTCGCCAATCATCTCGGCGGCAACAAGATCGCCTCTGGAGCCGGCCTGCTGACAGCACTTCACCGTCAGCCCGCGATCCTGTTCCAGATCGACGAATTCGGCATGTTCCTGTCGGCCGCTGCGGACAGGAAGCGCTCCCCTCGTCACATCACCGAAATCCTCGACAACATGACCGAGCTTTACACGGCGGCGGGCGGTATCTTCCTCGGCGCGGAATATGCGAACCGGGACGGCGCAAACGAACGCCGGGACATCGTCCAGCCCTGTCTCTGCCTCTATGGCACGACGACGCCCCTGCACTTCTGGGGCGCGCTGCAGGGCGCCAATGTCGTCGACGGCTCGCTGGCGCGCTTCATCATCCTGCCGAGCGACGAGGATTACCCTGACGAGAACCTTGCCGCCGGACTCAGGCAGACGCCGCCGGCGCTGATCCAGGGGCTGCAGCGCATCGCGGAAGGTGGAGGTCTTCAGCGTGGCAATCTGTCGGGCGTGACATCGGGACCCAACACCGCCGTGAACCCCACCATCGTCCCCATGACGGAGGAGGCGAAGGCGTGCTTCGCGGGCCTGAGCGGACAGCTGACGGAGGAACTGCGCGCCGCTTCGGGGACGGCCTACACGGCGATCCTCGCGCGCATCGGCGAGAACGCCATGAAGCTGGCGCTGATCGTTGCCGTGGGACGCGATCCATCGCGCCCCGTGATCGAGCCTCGCGATGCCGAATGGGCCATCGGCTTTGTGCGGCACTTTGCGAAGCGGACGATGGACGCGGTCGAGCGTCATGTTGCGGACACCGAGACCGAGGCTCACCTCAAGCGCATCCGGGAGATCATCCGTGCGGCGGGCAGCGAAGGCATCACCAAGTCAGAGGTCACGCGGGCCTCGCAGTGGCTGAAGGCCCGCGACCGCGACGAGATCCTCGTGACGCTGATCGAGACCGGTGATATCAGGACGGCGATGCGGGACACCGGCGGTCGCAAGGCGATGGTGTACCGGCTGTCGAGGTGGGGTGGGCCCTGGCGGCATACCTCAGTTCGCAAAACCGGTGAGAAATAACGATGTTCGTGCTCAAGTCCATGAAATCAAAAATGAAACCGGGAACGACCTGATGTTTCAATATTTCAAGAGAAACCCAGACTATCTCGCGCGTGTGCGCGCGCGGTATATATAAGTAGACCTCTACATCTATATAATTATAATAATAATATAAATATGTACACTACCCGAGGCAAACCAACGGGTTAGGGGTCGAGATCCTTCAACGGACCGGCCTTGAAGCCCGGAAAGAACCCGCCGGGCGGTTTTTGAGCCGCTCAGCACATGACCTGACCAGACCCCTTTCGGGTCCGGGCGATGCGCCTCCCTCACCGGACAGCG
>JADCDC010000581.1 GCA_020252385.1 Aestuariivirga sp. | reverse complement strand
GCCGTCCGTCACCACCGCGCCGACCGGCACTTCGCCTCTCAGGGCAGCCGCCTCCGCCTCGGCGAAGGCCTGGCTCATTGGCTCTGGCAGTTTCATCCGCATCGTGCCACATGAGGCAATCATGGGTGACGGGTCAAGATGAGCGGATTCGAGGGCGAGCGCATCGCCAAGGTGATCGCCAGGGCGGGCCTGTGTTCCAGGCGCGACGCGGAGCGGCTGATCGGCGAGGGCCGGGTCAAGCTGAACGGCGCGGTGCTGACCTCTGCCGCCACCAACGTGACCGCGAAGGACGTCGTGCTAGTCGATGGCCTGCCGCTCCCCGAGAAGGAGGAGACACGGCTGTGGCGCTACCACAAGCCCGCCGGCCTCGTGGTCTCGAACCGCGATCCCGAAGGCCGGCCCACGGTGTTCGAGAAACTCCGCCAGCAATTGCCGCGCGTGCTCTCGATCGGGCGGCTTGACATCAACACCGAGGGGCTCCTGCTGCTCACCAATGACGGGGAACTCGCCCGCTTCCTCGAGCTTCCCGCCACCGGCTGGATCAGGCGCTACCGGGTGCGCGCCTTCGGCCATGTCGAGGAAACTGCGCTGAAGAAGCTCGAGCGGGGTGTCGAAATCGATGGCGTGCGCTATGGACCGATCGAGGCCAAGGTCGAGCGCGTGCAGGGCGACAACAGCTGGCTCACCATTTCGATCCGCGAGGGCAAGAACCGGGAGGTGAAGCGCATCTGCGAGCATCTGGGGCTGCAGGTGAACCGCCTCATCCGCATGTCTTTCGGGCCGTTCCAGCTGGGCGAACTGCCGCGCGGCGGCATCGAGGAAGTTCCGACGCGGGCGATGAAATCGAATATCGGGGAAAAATACTTCAAGAAGGAAAACGATGCGCATCGTCGGCGGAAGGTTCAGGGGCCATAGCATCGCCCCGCCCCAGGGCTCCGCCACGCGGCCAACGAGCGACCGGGTGCGGGAATCGGTGTTCAACATCCTGGCGCATGGCATCGAGGGCCTGGCGATCGAGGGCGCACGGGTCTTGGACCTGTTCGCGGGCACCGGCGCCATGGGCCTTGAGGCGATCTCGCGCGGCGCACGGTTCTGCCAGTTCGTGGACGACAGTGCGGAGGCACGCGGCCTCATCCGCCGCAACGCCGATGCGCTGGGCGTCATCGGGCTTGCCAAGATCTGGCGGCGCGATGCCACGGCACTTGGGCCCTGCGCGCCGCAGCCGGGCTTCGATCTCATCTTCGCCGACCCTCCCTATGGGAAGGGACTGGGCGAAAAAGCCCTGAAGTCACTGGTTTCCGGGCAATGGCTGAACCCCGGCGCCATCGTGGTGCTGGAGGAGGCGCTGAAGGCTGAGGTTTCCCCCGTCGCGGGCCTAGTACTGATCGACGCGCGGGACTATGGGGACACGAAGATCCGCTTCTACCGGCAGGAAACATCATGAAAATCCGCAAGCTCGAGACCTTCGCCAACGCGTTCGTCGGCTTCGTGCGGGTGACCACCGACACCGGCGAGCAGGGCTGGGGCCAGGTCTCGACCTACAACGCCGACATCACCGTCGAGGTGTTCCACCGCCAGGTGGCGCGCCATGCGCTGGGCACGGACGCGCTGGACTTCGCCGATACGCTGGAACTCATCAACGAGCGCGAGCACAAGTACCCCGGCTCCTATCTCCGCCGCGCCATGACGGGGCTCGACACGGCCCTCCTCGACCTGCGCGGCAGGATCGAGGGCAAGCCCGTGACCGCGCTGATTGGCGGAACGCCGGGCAAGCTCCGCGCCTATGCCTCCTCGATGAAGCGCGACATCACGCCGAAGGACGAGGCGCGCCGCCTGTGCGCGCTTCGCGACGAGAAGGGCTTCGATGCCTTCAAGTGGCGTGTGGGTGCGGAATGCGGGCGCGACCGCGACGAATGGCCGGGCCGCACCGAGGAGATCGTGCCCACGGTGTCGCGGGCGCTGGGCGATGGCGTGGCGAAGCTCGTCGATGCCAATTCCTGCTATTCGCCCAAGCGCGCGATCGAGGTGGGACGGCTGCTTGAGGCCGAGGGGATCGGCCATTTCGAGGAGCCTTGTCCCTATTGGGAATTCGCGCAGACGAAGCAGGTGGCGGATGCGCTCTCGATCGATGTGACGGGCGGAGAGCAGGATTGCGAGTTCACCGCCTGGGAGACGATGATCGGCATGCGCGCCGTCGACGTGGTGCAGCCAGACGTGATGTACATGGGCGGCATGCTGCGCACACTCAAGGTGTGCCGCATGGCGGCGGATGCGGGGCTTCCCGTGACACCCCACGCTGCGAACCTGTCGCTGGTGACGATGTGCACGATGCACCTGCTGCGGGCCATTCCGAACGCCGGCAAGTATCTCGAATTCTCGATCGAGGAAGAGGATTACTACCCCTGGCAGTACGGCCTGTTCCTCGGCGATCCCTACCGCATCGAGGACGGCAAGGCGACGGTGACGGATCAGCCCGGCTGGGGCGTCGAGATCAATCCCCGCTGGCTCGAGACGGCGCAGCACCGGGTGAGCGAAGCCTGAAAGGTGTTGCCGCCGAGCAGTCATGGCTGATCCTTTGCGAGGGTGTCATGGGTCCCTCTGGGGCATGGGAGGCGCGGGCGCTGCCCGGCGCAGGGGTGCTGATCCTTGTGGGACCAGCGGTAGAGCGCTGAGCAGCGCCCGCGATCCGGCAGGGCTTTGGCCAGGGAGGGAGAGCTTGCGCAGCATTCACCAAGGAAGTGCTCCGGCTTGCCTTTCGGCGCGGAGGTCCTAGTGCCTCCGGGTCTCCCTTCCCAGCTCCCGGGAGCGGGGCTTACGTTGAACCCCACCCGCAGGCCTGCCCTCCACCCCGTTCGAGCTCACCGTCGCGAGCCGGAACCCCGATTGGGGGGAGTGGTGGGGAGGTAGCAGAGGGCAGGAATAAAGTCAAGGAATTTATTCCGGGGGGTGGGGGCCGCACAACTGCATTCCTCTCCCCCACGCATGTGGGGGAGAGGAAGAGATGCCAAGGGGAGGTGAGTTCTTGTGGCTTTCGCCAGGATGACGGACAAAGGGGAAGCACTCGCTCTGTCATTCCTCTCCCCACGCATGTGGGGGAAAGGGCACGCTGTGCGCGCCTTCAGCCCATCACCACCCGATAGAGCCGCACCGGCCGCTGAAAGCCCTTGAGCCTGGCCGGTTCCCGCTCCTCCACCTGAAAGCTATCCTGCACCAGCGCCCGGGTGGCGTGGGACATGAGGATGCCGTCCGTCTCCGCCATCGACTGGATGCGCGCGGCGAGGTTCATTTCTCGGCCGATGGCGGTGTAATCCATGCGCCGCGCGCTGCCGAAATTGCCAACCGTGCAATACCCTGTGTTGATGCCGATGCGGCAATGGAAGGGGTGCTCGATGCCGCGCTGCTCCCATGTCCTGCGCAGTTCCGAAAGTCCGCGCTGGATATCGATTGCCATGCCGACGCAGCGCAAGGCATCCTCACGCTCGCCCGCAGTCTGAGGATCGCCGAAGAAGGCCACCACCGCATCGCCGATGTATTTGTTGACGGTCGCCCCGTGGCGCTCGGCAATGGCCGTCACCTCGGTCAGATATTCGTTGAGCAGCCGCGAAAGGTCTTCTGGCTCGAGGACTTCTGCGATTTCCGAAAAGCCCACGACATCGGCGAAGAAGATCGTCAGCTTGCGCCGCATCGCCTGGATCGTCACATCCCGTTCGCCCGAGAAGATCGCGTCATAGACCTGCGGCGCGAGATAGAGCGAGAGCTTTTCCGACAGCTGCCTCAGCTCAAGGTTCTTGCGGTCAAGTTCCTCTTCGATTGCGGCACTGTGCTCGAGGAGGGCCGTGCACATGGTCTTGCTGTCCTCGAGTTCAGCCTCCAGACGTGCAAGACTTTCAGACATGTCAGAGCTCTGTGCCATCATGAGTCCGGCAATAGACCGGATAAGCAAACTGAAAACAAGTCACCGCAGCCGCCGCGGCTTCACCGGTTCGGCGTTGAGCGGGTCTTCGGGCCATGCGTGCTTGGGGTATCTTCCGCGCATGTCAGAGCGCACGGAAGGATAACCGTTGGTCCAGAAGGTTTCGAGCGACTGGGTGACGGCCAGGGGCCTTCCCGCGGGCGAAAGGAGTTCGATGCGCAGAGGGCTCCGGCCTTCCGCGATGGCGGGAGTCTTCGCGAGGCCGAACATTTCCTGAAGCCTGACGCGCAGCACGGGGTCGCCCTCCGTCTCGTAATCGATGCGCACGTCGGCGCCCGAGGGCACCTCGATCCTGACCGGCGCGAGGCGGTCCATGTGGCGGGCGAGGTCATGCGGGATCATGGACTGGATGATCTGGTGCATGTCGAGGCGGTCCAGATGCGCCTTGCGGCTGATACCGGCAAGATAAGGCGCGAGCCAGTCGGCAAGCGAGGCGATGAGCGCCTCGTCCGAGAGGTCGGGCCAGCCCTCTTCCGGATAGAGGCGGCGGAGGAACATGGCGCGGGCGCGGAGGATCCTCGCGCCATCGGTCCATGGCAGCGATGCGAGACCCATGTCGCACACGCCTTCCGTCATGGCCTCCGCGATGAGCGAGGGATCGGCACTGGTCGAGGGCTTCTCCTCCAGCACGAGCTGGCCGAGGCGGCGGGACTTCGCCGCACTCACCGCCTTGGCCCGGCTGTCCCAGAAGACGCCGTCGCGCGCTTCGATCTGGCCCCCGAAATGCTCCTCGATTTCCGTCAGCGACAGGGGAGCGGCGAGGAAGATCTTCTGGTCACCCGAGGCGCCATCGGTGGTGGCGACGGCCAGGAACTCCTGCGTCACCAGCGCGTCATGCTCGGGCAGCACGGCACCGCCGCCGCCTGAAAGACGATAGCGCCTGTCACCGCCGCGGCGCTGGGCGATCCTGTCCGGGAAGGCGAAGGCGACGAGGACGCCGGGGCTCAGGCCGCCGTCCACCTCCTTGAGTCCGGCGATCTGGCGGATCTGCTTCGACACCTGGCGGATGCGGTCACGGGCACCACCCTTGACCTGCGACAGCCGCGCCGTGATGTCGACGCCCACATCACGCGGCAGGCCGTCACGCTCCGACAGCAGCGCCGCGAGATCGGCGGCGAGCGCGCTCCGTCCCTTCACCACCATGTGGGCGAGGCGCGGGTGGAGCGGCAGGCGCACCATCTCCTTGCCGAGGGCGGTGATCCTGTTTTCCTGATCCAGCGCCTCGAGCCGCCGCAGCAGGTCCTGCGCCTGCGCGAAGGGTGCGGCAGGTGGCGGATCGAGCCAGGGAAGCGACTTCGGATCGGCTACGCCCCAGGCGGCGAGTTCGAGGACCAGGGGTGCCAGATCGGCGACGAAGATCTCCGGCTCGTCATGGGGCTTCAGCGCGCGGGTCTCCGCCTCGGGCCACAGGCGGTAGCCGATGCCCGGCCCCAGACGTCCGGCGCGGCCGCGGCGCTGGTCGGCCGCAGCGAGCGAGACACGCAGGGTTTCAAGCGCCGTCATGCCCGAGGCGGGATCGAAGCGGGGCACGCGCTTGAAGCCCGTGTCGATGACGGCACCGATGCCATCGATGGTGAGGCTCGTCTCGGCGATGGTGGTGGCCAGCACCACCTTGCGCTGGCCTGGCGGCGAGGGCCGGATCGCGGCGTCCTGCTCGGCGAAGCTCATGGCCCCATAGAGGGGCCGCACCACGGTGTTGCGCGGCAGACCCGAGGCGTTGAGCGCATCTTCCGTGCGGCGGATCTCGGCCTCGCCGGGAAGGAAGACGAGGATCGATTTCTCCGTCTCGTCCAGCGCGCGGTGAACGGCGCGGACAGCATCCGCCGCGATGGTCTGGCGCTGCGCCTTGTCGAGGTAGCGCGTCTCGACGGGGAAGACGCGGCCGGGCGCATCGATGACCGGGGCATTGCCGAGATGGGCCGCGACGCGGGCAGCATCGAGCGTCGCCGACATCACGAGGATCTTCAGGTCGTCGCGCAGGCCCCGCTGGATGTCGAGGGTGAGCGCCAGCCCAAGGTCGGCGTCGAGCGAGCGCTCATGGAACTCGTCGAAGATGACGAGGCCGGTGCCGGCG
>JADCDC010000580.1 GCA_020252385.1 Aestuariivirga sp. | reverse complement strand
GGGCAAGTCGGCCCTCACCCAGATGGCGCATGTCGGGGTCCACCTCACCCGGACCGGCGAGGACAGCTATGACCTGTCCGTTTTCCGCGGCTTTGCGGAAAGCTTCTGGGAATGGCTCACCGAGCAGGCCGAGGAATTCGGCTACCAGGTGCTGTGACGACGCCGCCTTATACTTTTGGCTAGTCTGGCCCCTCTACATGAACCGATAGGTTCTCTCCCGCGTTGTAGGTCCTAATATACCAAATCAACACCAGCCGAAACACGGCTGTACAACAGGGAGGAAGAACCAATGCCGAAGAAACTCACGCCCGCTCAAGCTGCCTCGCGCCGCGGCTTTCTGAAGACTGGCGCAACGGCGGCCGCGGCGGGCGCTGCAGCGATCGCGATGCCCAATGTGGTGCGCGCCCAGGAGGCCGTGGTGTTCAAGTTCCAGAGCACCTGGCCCGCCAAGGACATCTTCCACGAATACGCGCAGGATTTCGTCAATCGTGTCAATGAGATGGGTGGCGGCCGGCTGAAGATCGAGCTGCTCGCCGCCGGTGCGGTCGCGAAGGCGCTCGAGGTGCAGGACGCGGTGCTGGCCGGAACGCTCGATGGCGGCCATGGCGTCACCGCCTACTGGTACGGCAAGAACAAGGCCTTCTCGCTCTTCGGAACGCCGCCCGCCTGGGGCTGGCGCGCCAACCAGATGCTGGGCTGGATCAAGTATGGCGGCGGCCAGGCCCTTTATGACGAGCTCGTCCAGCAGGTGCTGGGCCTCGACCTCGTGGGCTTCCTGACCGGCCCGATGCCGACCCAGCCGCTTGGCTGGTTCAAGCAGCAGATCACCGATGCGGAGCAGCTCAAGGGCCTCAAGTACCGCACCGTCGGCCTCTCCGCCGACCTGTTCAAGGAGATGGGTGCCGCGGTGACCATCATGGGCGGCGGCGAGATCGTGCCGGCCATGGACCGTGGCCTGCTCGACGCGGCCGAGTTCAACAACCCCACCTCCGACACGCTCCTCGGCTTCCCCGACGTTTCCAAGGACTACATGGTGCAGAGCTATCACCAGTCGGCCGAGTGCTTCGAGATCGTGTTCAACAAGACCAAGTTCGATTCGCTTTCGCCGGACCTCCAGGCGGTGATCCGCTATTCCGCCGAAGCGGCCTCCGCCGACATGAGCTGGAAGGCGATGGACCGCTACTCCAAGGATCTGGAGGCCCTCAAGGCGGCGGGCGTCAAGGTCCACCAGACGCCGGATTCAGTTCTGCAGGCGCAGCTTGCCGCCTGGGACAAGGTGATCGCGGCGCAGTCCGCCGACCCGTTCTTCGCCAAGGTGGTGGAGAGCCAGAAGGCCTGGGCCAAGCGCGTCGTTGGCGCGCAGTTCGAACTCGAGGTCGACCAGAAGATCGCCTACGATCACTTCTTCAAGGCCTGACGACTGCACGGCTTGCCGTCCGCCGCCCGGACACTGGGTCCGGGCGGCGGCGGTTTTCGGGGGGAGGTTGAGGCATGAAGCTCGACCGGGTAGCGTTCGCACTCTTCGCGCTGGGCGTGGCGGTGATCGTGGCGGCCATGTTCTGGTCGCTTTACGCCTATGGCGAAGTTGGCCGCATGGTGGCCAGCAAGGGGCTCAGGCCCAATAACAGCTTTGCCTGTTTCGTCTGGTGGGCCGAGCGCTGCAATCTTCTCGCCGAGGCGCATGCCAGCAAGGGCACCACGGCCTATTCGCCGCTCTCCTTCTGGGCCGGCGTCTCGATGATCCTGGCGAGTTTTGTCCTGCAGCTCTGGCCCCGCCAGCCGGGCGAGGGCTGGGCGCCCCGCCTGCAGCGCCTGCTGCTCCCCGTCGACAAGGTCAGCACCATCGTCGGGCAGTTCTTCGCCTGGACCATCCTGCTCCTGACGCTCGCCGTCAGCTATGAGGTGTTCTCGCGCTATGTGCTGGGGGCGCCCACCGACTGGGCCTTCGACGCCAGCTACATTCTCTACGGCGTCCTCTTCATCATGGCCGGTGCCTATGCGCTGGCGCGCAACGCCCATGTGCGCGGCGACTTCCTCTACCGCTCCTGGAAGCCGCGCAAGCAGGCGGCGATGGACCTTGTGCTCTACTTCCTGTTCTTCTTCCCCGGCATCATCGCCTTCATCTATTCGGGCTATGGCTTTGCAGCCCAGTCGTGGTTCAGCCACGAGCACTCCGCCTACAGCCCCGCGGGCCCGCCCATCTATCACTACAAGACCATCATCCCGGTCACCGGCGTGCTGCTGCTTCTGCAGGGCATCGTCGAGGTCGTGCGCTGCCTCATCTGCCTGCGCACCGGCGGCTGGCCCCGGCGTCTGCATGACGTCGAGGAGATGGAGAAGATCATTCTCGAACAACGCGCCGCCCGGGAGGCAAACTCGTGACAGATCCGCAACTCGGCGTCCTGATGCTGGCGCTGTTCGTCGGCCTCATCATGCTCGGCTTCCCGATCGCCTTCACGCTGATGGCGATGGGCGTGGGCTTCGCCTACCTGGCCTTCGACGGCAACTGGCAGCCGGTCATGTCGCTGCTCGTCCAGCGCACCTGGTCGGTGATGACCAACGACATCCTGATCTCCGTGCCGCTCTTCGTCTTCATGGGATACATCGTGGAGCGCGCCAATATTCTGGACCGGCTGTTCCGCGCCATCCAGCTTGCGGCCGGCGGTGTTCCTGGCTCGCTCGCGGTGGCAACCCTCATCACCTGCGCGCTGTTCGCCACCGCCACGGGCATCGTCGGCGCGGTGGTGACTCTTATGGGCCTTCTCGCCTTTCCCGCCATGCTGCGCCATGGCTATGACGTGCGGCTTTCTGCCGGCGTGGTCTGCGCCGGCG
>JADCDC010000058.1 GCA_020252385.1 Aestuariivirga sp. | reverse complement strand
CGCCCGCCTCGCAGCGACAGGCAGTGCCCGCTACGCCAATGATCCCGGCCGTTGCGGCACGGAACTATCGCTACGGCCTCACGGGCGACACGCCGCCGTGGCGGCCGCTCTCGGTCTACGACGACGGGCGCCGCGTCTATGTCGAGTTCCCGCGCGGGATCGTTCAGGGCGAGATGCCGCCGCTCTTCGTCATCGGCGCCGATGGCGAACCGCAGATCGCCAACAGCCGGATCCACCAGAACATCCTGATCGTCGACCGTCTGTTCGGCGCCGCCGAGCTCCGTCTCGGCAGTGGCGAGCGCCAGCAGACGGTCCGGATCGTTCGCACCGATGGGAGGCCCGCGTCATGAGCGAACGCGATACGCAGGGCGAAGTCGACGCACCGCTGATCGGCACACAGCCCGGCGACGCCGCTGCGCCCATGCGGCTGCGCGCCGAACCGCCCCAGGTCACCCGACTCTCGCGCAAGGTTTTGGGAGGCATAAGTCTCGTTGCCGCCCTCGGGGTCGGCGGCGCGCTCATCTATGCGCTTCAGACACGCAATATCGGCCCGGGCAGTGAGGAGCTCTACTCCACGCAAAACCGACGAACCGCAGACGGGCTTGCCGGCCTGCCACGCGACTATACCGGTCCGGTGCTCGGGCCTCCGTTGCCCGGGGATCTCGGACGCCCCATCCTTGACGCGCAGAACCGCGGCCAGCCCGTCACGCCGCCGATGGCGGCAGCGCCCGCCGTCGATCCGGTCGAGCAGCGCAGGCGCGCGGAGGAAGAAGCGGCCCGAACAAGCCGCGTCTTCTTCCAGACCGAGGCGCGCGTCGCAGCTCCGATTGGCACAGTTGGCGGACCGGGCAACCCGAGCCTGACTGGGCTGGGTCTTCCGGGCCAGCCAGGTGCACTCACGGCACAGGATCGCCAGCTCACATTCCTGAATGCGGGAGTGGACCGCCGCACGGTTTCGCCGGATCGCGTCGTCGGGCCGGCATCGCCCTATGTCCTCCAGACCGGCGCCGTCATCCCCGCGGCGCTGATCACCGGCATCCGGTCTGACCTCCCGGGCCAGATCACCGCGCAGGTGACGGAGCATGTCTACGACAGCCCAACCGGGCGCATCCTGCTTGTGCCGCAGGGCACGCGACTGATCGGCGAGTACAGCAACGACGTCGGCTTCGGTCAGCGCCGGGTGCTGCTCGTCTGGAAGCGGCTCATCCTCCCGAACGGCCGTTCGATCGTCCTGGAACGTCAGCCCGGAGCCGACGCACAGGGTTATGCGGGGCTTCAAGATGGCGTCGATTATCACTGGTGGGATCTCGCCAAGGCAGCCGGCCTTTCGACCCTGTTATCCGTCGGCGCCGAACTGGCCGTCGACGATCAGGATCGGCTGCTCCGGGCGATCCGGAACGGTGCGCAGGACACGATCAACGACGCCGGCCAGCAGATCATCCGACGGCAGCTCAATGTCGCGCCGACCCTCACAATCCGGCCGGGATTTCCCGTGCGCGTCATTGTCACCCGCGACCTCGTGCTCGAACCTTATGGAGGGTTCTGATGACCAAGCTGAAGCTCGGCCCGATCGTCGACGACAAGCCGGTGAAGGTGACGATTGAACTCCCTGCGCCCCTGCATCGCGACCTCGTCGCCTACGCGGCAGCCCTCGGCCGCGAACAAGGCCAGACCATCGGGGACCCATTGAGGCTGATCGTACCCATGCTCGAGCGCTTCATTGCAACCGATCGGGGGTTCGCCCGCACGCGCCGCGATGGCGGTCAGCGTGCGGCACGCGCCGATGCTCAGGGCGCATGAGCCGTTGCCGGGCGAACCAAGCGTCATCTCGCTCTGAGAAAGACTTTGCCAGCGACAGCAGGCGCTCGAGATTCCGATGGAGCGCACCTCGCGGGTGGACAGCACCATAGCGGAGAACAGCATCCTCGATCAGACGAAAAACAATGCCTGGTAGTCCGTGACGGACATGCGCGCTGCCTGCGATGGTGACGCCATCCCCATGCGCGACGATCTGCATCAGCGATTCCCGCGTGACTGACAATTGCTCGATCTGGAGGTCCCCGGGCGACGTCTGGAGGTTTCGCATCAGGTAATTCTTCGCAAAGTCGCCGGTCGGCAAATCGGTCACCACAAAATGTCGATGCCGCAAGTCATCCCACCGGAGCGCCTTCTGATCGGCGAGTGGGTCGCCGTCCCGCATTGCCACGTAAACAGGCTCAGCCCACAGATGCGTCACGTCAAAGCCCTTCGCGGGCAATGCTTCGGCAACGATGCCAACATCAAGCTGCCCCCGCCGCACGGCCGCGATCAGTTCGGGACAGCTGCCCTCGCTGAACCGCAGCTTGACCCCCGGGCGGTCACCCCGAAAGGCCCCGAAGAGCTCCGACAGGAAGCCCATGGTCAGAGGCCCGAACACGCCGATCCGAAGATGCCGCCCTCTGTTCGCCACCGTTTTTGCGCCGTCGAGCGCCGATCCGATCTGGCGAGCCCCAGGGGCCGCCTGATTCAGGAATTGTTTGCCGATGTCCGTCAGGTCGACGCCGGCAGGGTGACGGCGGAACAGCTGAGCGCCGATCTCATCCTCGACATCGCGGATGCGGCGGCTGATAGCTGACTGCTCGACGCCGAGATCTTGAGCCGCGCGCCGGAAGCTGCCGCTTTCCGCAGCGGCGATGATGTAACGCACGTGGCGTAGCTCGATCTTCGGTCTCGGCACGACGGTTCCCCATGATGCAAAGGTCTTCGCAACGTAGCCCCGTCAGCCCCCGAGAACTGTTCCGATCAGATTATGGGTCTTCTCCGTCTCCTCGCTACCGCCGCCCACGAAATCCTTAAGTGTCGCACGGTCGACTTTTGCTACGTCGCTTGCGTACTTCCGGATCGCATCTCGCCGGTGCAGGAAGTAAATGGTGCGTGATCTGAACAGCGCAATTACGGCGCGCAACGCCTGCGGCGAGTCGTGCAGATTCTGTGGGCTGAT
>JADCDC010000579.1 GCA_020252385.1 Aestuariivirga sp. | reverse complement strand
CCGTCAACACCAAGGCATCGCTGGGCGGCGTGCGCATCATCCGCACCCTGTCGGCAGTGGAGGGCCAGGTCCTCACAGCGGATGCCGGGCGCATCCTCTCAGGCGAGGCACAGGACATCGAGCTTCGTCCGGACGACATCGTCTTCGTTCCGCAGACGCCGCTCTCGCGCTGGAACGATGTGGTTCAGCAGATCCTTCCGACGCTGAGCCTCGTGGGTGCCCCCATTCAGCCCTTCATGCTGTTCACTGGCGGGGTGATGTGATGCAGACCGTACGCGAAGCACACGAACAATCTGGAGAAGAAATGCGGATGCCTGCACGCTTTGACGAGAGTCTCTCCTTGGCCACGACGATAGAGTCTGCCTCCCCGACGGGAAGCGTGATCATCCCGGCGCACAATGAGGAGGCCTCGATCGGACACTGCCTGTCCTCGCTCCTCAAGTCGGCGCGCCCGGGCGAGTTCGAGATCGTCGTGATCTGCAATGGCTGCAGCGACGGCACGGCCAATGTTGCGAGGAGCTTCGGCAATTCGGTGCGGGTCATCGAACTCGAGGTGGGGAGCAAGATACTTGCGCTCAACCTTGGCAACAAGGCGGCCCGCTTCTATCCTCGCCTCTATCTCGACGCCGATCTCGAGATCTCAACTGGTGCCGCGAGGATGCTCATGTCCGCCGCCGCGGACCCGTCCTGCTTCGCGGCCATCGGCGTCATGGAGACGGATGCCACGCAGGCTCCCTGGCTCCTCCGCCAATACTATGCGGTATGGACGAGGCAGTCCTATCTGAGGAACGGCAAGTTCGGCGGCGCCTATGCGCTGTCGGAGGCTGGATGCCGGCATGTCGGCATCCTTCCTCCGGTGATCAACGACGACGAATATGTGCGTCGCCGCATTCCGGCTGACAGGTTGCGCGTCCTTGCCGAATGCAGCTTCAAGGCCCAGATGCCGTGCACCCTTCGCGATCTCATGGCGGTGAGAACGCGGGTTCATCGCGGCAACCGGCAGCTCAGGCAGCTGGAGCGCGCCTCGGGCCAGGAAATGCCTGTTCGGAAGCAGCAAGGCTCGATGCGGGGTCTGGCAAGGACGGCCTGGCGGCGGCCAGACCTGTGGGCAGGTCTCGTCACCTATGTCACGGTGAACGTCGTCGCGAAGCTTCGGGCGAGGGCGCCCGGTGTCAGGTGGGGCCGTGACGAGTCCTCGAGACGCGCGCGCAGCACGGGTCCGGCATGACACAGTCCGCAGCATACGCAGGGCCGCCCGATACGCCAGAGGCCGGCAACGCCCGCCTGCGCCAGGTACGCACCTTCATCGAGCAGGCGGAAGCACCGCAGGCCGACCTGATGCAGATGCTGATCGGCGCCTTGCGCGGCCGGCTGTTCATCGGAGCCGCGCTGGGCGCCGTGCTCGGCCTCATCGGGGCTGTTGTGATCTTTCTGTCGGTCACGCCCCTCTACCAGAGCCAGGGACTGATGCGCATCGTCGCCCGCGAGTCCAAGATCCTCTATTCGGATGCGGACGACTCGCGCGTGCGGCTGTTCGACGCCTTCGTCGCTGCCGAGGTCAACTATCTGGGCAGCCGCCCGGTCCTGGATCGGACCCTTGCCAAGCTGCAGGCGGCGGCGATACCCGACCTTCCCGAGGACGTCGGCGGCCTCGCGAAGATGCTGACGGTTGCAGGCCAGAAGGGCCTGGTCACGATACAGGGCAAGAGCGAGTCGGCCCCAACCGCGGCCGCTGTCGTCAATGGACTGCTCGATGCCTATGCGGAGCTGCGCCTCGAGCAGACCGAAGGCCAGCAGAACTTCCGCTCCCAGGAACTGGCGGCACGCGAAGCGAAGCTGCTTGCGGATATGAAGGCCATCGACAAGCAGATCTTCGAGGTCGGCCAGGAATACGGACAGGATGCCATCGCCAAGGCTCACGTCAACAAGATCACCCAGATCGACGAGATCGGGCGGCGTATCGACGAGCTCATGACCACCATCAATCAGCTGGAAACAGTGGGCTTCGCGCTCGATGCCGATACCGGCGATGTCGAGATCAAGCGGTCCATGCTGCTCGACAACTCGATGGCGAGCATGACCTATGACCGGGCGAAGAAGGCCGCGGAATCTATGGCCCTTTCCAAGCGCTACCGGGCAGGGCATCCGAAGATCGTGTCCGCCAATGCGGAGATCGCGGTTCTCGACAAGGCGATCGAGGAGCGCCGCGCGCAGATCGCAACGCTCGGTCGGACAGGCGCCCTGACCCAGCGGGATCAGACCGAGAAGCAGTCGGTGGAAGAGTTGCAGGCGCTGCTCAGCAAGCTGCAGGAACGCAAGAAGACGCTCGAGGCCGAGGCCCTGGATCTCATATCCCGCATCGTCAAGCTCGGCTATCTGAAGGAGGAGCGCGGCCAGACCCGCGCCAATCTCGACCAGACCCGCGCCGCGCTTGAAGAGGTGAGGGTCGAAAGCCGCAATTCGTCACCCGGGGTCACGGAAGTTGTGGCGCGCGGAAGCGTGCCGGACCGCCCCTACGAGGACAAGCGCAAGGCAATGGCCATGGTCGGGCTGATGGGCGGCTTCGCGATGGGTTTCGGCCTCATCGCGCTCTGGGGATTGCTGCGCCCGACAGTGCGCAACGAAAAGGACATCGCGGCGCTTGGAACGTCGGTTGCCTCGGCAGGGGCCTTCACGGCGGCGGACGAGCCGGTCCATGCCCTCAGGAACATGCTGCAGATCGCCCTGTCGCGGCAGGAGGCCGGCCGCGGCCGCATCCTCGCGGTCATCGGCGCCGGGCGGGAACAGGGCGTCACCACGCTGGCGCGCACGCTTGCCCAGTCCTTCCATCATGCGGGATCGCGGACGGCACTCGTCGATGGACATCTGGAGAAGCCAGACATGTCGGCGATGAGCGGCGCCGCCGCGGAAAGCGGACTGACCGACTGGCTTCTCGGCCGGCGCACGGATCCGCTTCCCGTCACCCTGGCGGAGGGCATCACCCTGCTGCCTGCGGGCTGCAACCCCGCCATACGCGATCACTCGCTGTCGCCGCGCGACGTGAAGCAGGTGATGGAGAAGCTGACCGTCGATCATGACATCGTCATCGCCGACTGCGGAGCTGCCAAGCAGGTCCTGTCTTCGGCGCTGTTTGCAGCCCACTGCGATGTGGCGCTGATGGTGCTGCGTTGGGGAATCCCGATGCGTGAGGCGCGCAGCGCCGTGGCTTCGGTGCTCGCCACGTCGCGCAAGCAGGTGCTGGTGGTGTTGACCGGCAAGCCGGATGACGCCGTTCCCCCCTGGGCAATGGACATCGTGAATAAAGGACGGGCGAGGGCCATGACTCTCGCCAACGGAATAATGGAAAAGTGGACGAAGCGGAGTTGATGATGAGCACTGAAGAAAAGAGACCGGTCCCGGCGAGGCGCAAGCGGCTGCTGTTGATCGACGACGACCCTGTCGTCAGCGAGATTCTGCTGATGCGGATCGGACAGAGTTGCCCGACCGTCGTGGCAGAGGCCGAGGCGGAACCCGTGGCAAAGCCCGGCTACGATATCTATGTGGTCGACGTCAATTTCGGCGAGCGGCCGGAGGGTGTGCGGCTGGCCGAGGCGATTTCCACCGTCTCCCCCGGGGCCACCGTTTTCATGCTGTCTTCCTTCCTCGATGTGGGAGTCCTCAAGCGTGCGATGGGCGTGCAGTGCCGTGGCGCCTATGACAAGCGGGATACTGACGATCTCTCCGCCCTCATGCTGGCAATCTCAGACGCCGCATCTGGCGAGGCT
>JADCDC010000578.1 GCA_020252385.1 Aestuariivirga sp. | reverse complement strand
CTCATCGGCTGCGATCTTCACGTGACGCTCGAACCCTGCGCCATGTGCGCTGCGGCCATCTCCTTCGCCCGCATCCGGAGGCTCTATTTCGCCGCGGGCGACCCGAAGATGGGCGCCGTCGAGCATGGCGGCCGCTTCTTCTCGCAACCAAGCTGCCATCACGCACCCGAGGTCTATGGCGGCATCGGGGAAGAGCGCGCCAAGACCCTGCTGAAGGACTTCTTCAAGGCCAGGCGCTAGAGCATGATCCGCAAAAGTGGAAACCACTTTTGCGACAAGATCATGCTCAAGCACTGGGTCTGGAGCGAGTTCCTTTCGACCAGGTGATTCCACCTGGTCAGAACGCGCTCTAGGCCGTTGCCGCGATGGCTCTTTCGAGGTCGCGCTTCAGCTGGTCCTTGGCCGGTGCGGCCTGTTCCAGCACCTCCTTGATGCGGAAGAAATCGCCGCCCGCGAAATCCTCGATGGCCGGGCGGATATAGATGTCCGGCGGCGTGATCGCCCGTCTCAGGCCCGCCACCTGGTGGAACAGGATGAGCAGCGATCCCACCGCCAGTTCCATGTTGGAGCGGTGCCCGCTATTGGCGGCCCGCGGCCGGCCGGTCACGTCGACCGCCACCACGATGTCGACGCCGGTCCGGACATGGTCGAAGGGCACCGGGTTGGTCACGCCGCCATCGACATAGGTGTGACCCTCATATTGCGGCGCGAGGATCACCCCCGGAATGGCGATCGAAGCCGCGATCGCCTTGCGTAGTGCTCCGGCTTCGATCACCCGCTCTTCCATCATGTCGAAGTCGGTCGCGATCACCTTGAAGGGAATGGCCAGGTCCTCGATCAGCTTGGGCACCGTGTCGGGCAGGGCCAGTTCCACGAGGGTCTCGCCCTGGATGTGCAGGGAGGCCAGCCCTTTCAGCGCCAGCAGGTCGAATGGATTGATGCGCTTCTCCCCGAAGGCGTAGCGCAGCGCGCCCACGCGGTTGGCGAGGAGCATCTCGGCGCGGTCGCGGATCTCCCTGGCGCTCATGCCGGCGGCATAGGCAGCCCCCATCAGGGCGCCGATGGAACAGCCGGCGATCACCTTGGGCTTGACGCCAAGCTCGTCGAAGACCTCGAGCATCGGGATATGCGCCAGCCCCCGTGCGCTGCCCCCACCCAAGGCAAGACCGATCGAGGGTGTGCTCATGCGCCAGCCTCCTGCGCGAATCTCCACGCCGTCTCGGCGAGCGGCCGGACCTGCCGTGCCATGGCCGCGGCTTCGGCGTTGGCGGCCGTTCCGTCGCGCACGCGGCCCAGAATGCCCTGCAGGATGGCCGCCAGCCGGAAAAAGTTGTAGGCCATGTAGACGGGGAGATCGGGAATGCCGTTCCGCCCGGTGCGCCGGCAGTACTCCGCGATATAGCTCTGGATGTCCGGCAGGCCGGGGTCATGTTCATGGCCAATGAGCGAGCCCACCCCGGCACCCGTTTCGGATACCGGCATGAACCACTGCATCAGGTGATAGGTGAAGTCGGCGATGGGGTCTCCCAGCGTGGAAAGTTCCCAGTCGAGAACCGCGATGATCCGCGGTTCCACCGGATCGACGATGCAATTGTCGATGCGGAAATCGCCGTGCACGATTGACGCCCCCGAATCCGCGGGGCAGGCCTCTGGCAGCCAGCCGATCAGCCGGTCCATTTCGGCAATCCGTTCCGTCTCGGATGCGCGGTACTGCTCGCTCCAGCGCCTGATCTGGCGTGCGACGTAGCCCTCGGGCTTGCCGAAGCCGGACAGGCCCAATGCGGCCGGCGCCAGGCCATGGAGCCTGGCAATGGTGGCGTTCATCGAATGGAAAAGGTCCCGCCGCTCCCCGGCCGAAAGCCCGGGGGCGTGTGGCTCCCAGAAGACGCGGCCTTCGACATGCGCCATGACATAGAAGGCGGCACCGATGACGGACGGGTCGGTACACAGGTGAAGCGGGCGCGGCACAGGAAAACCGGCCTGCGCCAGAGCCGCCGTCACCTGGTACTCGCGCTCGATGGCATGGGCGGAAGGGAGCAGCCTGCCGAATGGCTTCCGTCTCAGGACATAGGATTTCGCCGGCGTCGAGAGGAGGTAGGTCGGGTTCGATTGCCCACCCTTGAAGCGCTGGAGGACGAGCGGCCCGGCAAAACCATCGACATGCTGCCCAAGGTAGGCCGCGAGCGCTTCCTGTTCGATGTCCGGCGCCATGGTGCCGGAGAAGGCCTGTTGACGGTCAATCCGCATGTCGCTCCAGGAAGGGCAGGAGGGCTGCAAGCGTCTCGTCCGGATTCTCCTCCGCAAGGAAGTGGCCGGCGTCAATGCCGTGGCCTTCCACAACATCGCACCATTCGCGCCAGGCCGCGAGGGGACCATCCGTTTCGCTGGGGATGCCGGCTTTGCCCCAGAGCGCGAGCGTTGGACAGGAAATCCGCCGTCCCGCCGCGCGGTCCTCCTCATCGGCCGTGAGGTCATAGGTCGCCCCGGCGCGGTAGTCGTTGCAGGTGGCGTGGATATGCTCCGGCGTCGCGTAGTGGGTGCGGTACTCGGCAAGGGCGTCTTCGCTGAAGGCGGAGAGGTCCTTGCTCTTCGTCCAGCTGGCGATGGTGTAGTCGAGATAACCGACCGGGTTCTGTTCGATCAGCATTTCGGGAAGGGGGTTGGGCTGCGCCAGGAACAGCCAGTGATAGGTCTTCATGGCCAGCTTCACGGTGAAGCGATGCCACATGGTGTAGGTCGGCACGATGTCGAGCACGGCGAGGCATGACACGGCTGCCGGATGGTCCAGCGCCATGCGATAGCCGACCCTGCCGCCACGGTCGTGGCCGGCCACGGCGAACTTCCGGTATCCGAGGGACTGCATCAGCCCGATGAGATCCTTTGCCATCGCGCGCTTGGAATAGGCGGCATTGGCTGGATCATTGGGCGGGCAGGCGGAAAACCCGTAGCCACGAAGATCCGGCATCACGCAGGTGAAGCGTTGCATGAGCGTTGGCGCAATCCGGTGCCACATGGCATGGGTCTGCGGAAAGCCATGGATGAGGAGAAGCGGTGGACCCTCGCCGCCGATGCGCGCGAAGATCTCGACTCCTTCGACCGTTTGCCGGTGTTCCCGCGTGCCAGGAAAGAGCCGGGACATGGGCCCTAGATCTCCCAATCCATCACGGCCAGTCCATCGAGCCCGCCCTCGAGGGCGGCGACGACCATCTTTCCGACCACCTGGTGGTCGGGATGGGGCAGATAGGCATCGCGTGCGGCGGCATCCATGAAGTCGACCGTGAAGCCATGGGTGAAGCCCTTCTGCAGGCCTTCGGGCGAGTTGTCCTTTCCGCATGTCACGGCCAATATGCCCGGAATCTTCTCCTTCAGCGCGGAAATGGCGGCGAACACCTGGGCCACATCCGCATCCTTGCGGAAACGGCAGAGAACGACGTGTCGTATCATGTGAGAGCCTCCCTTTCGATCGCACGCCAGCCGATGTCGCGGCGGCAGAATCCCTCAGGCCAGTCGATGCGATCGACCGCGGCATAGGCGCGGTCTCTGGCCTCCTTCACGCTGCGGCCCCTCGCCGTCACGTTCAGCACGCGCCCGCCATTGGCGATGATCGCGCCGTCCTTCATCGCCGTTCCGGCGTGAAAGATCTCCACACCCTCCATGGCAGCAGCGCCTTCGAGCCCACGGATTTCCGAACCCTTCTCCACCTCTCCAGGATATCCCCTGGCGCAGACGACGACGGTGAGCGCGGCATCGTCGAACCAGCGGGCCGTCACCTTGTCGAGAGTTCCGTCGCAGCTGGCGAGCAGCAGGGTCACGAGATCGTCCTTGAGCCGCATCATCAGCACCTGCGCCTCGGGGTCGCCGAAGCGGCAATTGTACTCGATGAGTTTTGGTCCATCGGCGGTCAGGATGAGGCCGGCATAGAGCACGCCGACATAGGGGTGCCCCATGTCGGCAAGGGCGCGGATCGTGGGCTTCACGATCTTCTCAAGGGCCTCCGTGCAGAGGGCGGGCGTCATGCAGGGGGCCGGCGAATAGGCGCCCATGCCGCCCGTGTTGGGCCCCGTATCGCCATCGCCGACGCGCTTGTGGTCCTGGGCCGTGGCCAGCGGCAGGGCGTTCCGCCCGTCCGTCAGCACGAAGAAACTCGCCTCCTCGCCTTCGAGGAATTCCTCGATCACGCATTCGGCCGCGCCGAACCTTCCTGAGAAGATGTCCTCGACCGCCGCGCGTGCCGCCTGAATGTCCATCGCCACGGTCACACCCTTGCCCGACGCCAGCCCATCGGCCTTGACCACGATCGGCGCACCATGCCGTTCGAGATAGTCCAGCGCCGCAGCCCTGTCCGTGAAACGGCCATAGGCAGCGGTCGGGATGCCATACTTGGCGCAGATGTCCTTGGTGAAGCCTTTCGAGCCCTCGAGCTGTGCGGCGAATTGCTTGGGACCAAAGCACTTGATCCCGGCGATGGACAGGTCGTCCGCCAGCCCCGCCACCAGCGGCGCCTCCGGCCCCACCACGACGAGTCCAATGTTCTCGGCGCGGCAGAAGCCGATCACCTCGGCATGGTTCGTGATCTTGAGGTCCACGTTGCGGGCGATCTGGTTCGTCCCGGGGTTGCCGGGCGCCACGAAGAGCTTGTCGCAGAGCGGGCTTGCGGCGATTGCCCAGGCCAGGGCGTGCTCGCGGCCGCCGGATCCG
>JADCDC010000577.1 GCA_020252385.1 Aestuariivirga sp. | reverse complement strand
TGGATCCGTTCCGGCTGTTCCTGGTGTTCAATGAACTGGTCGATGCGGAGTTCAGGAAGGCGGAAGGTTTCGCACCTTCCTACATGATCGACCAGTCGCACAACGTGACGGATCCGATCGAAAGCCTGATGGCCTCGGCGGTGGAAATCCAGCGCGCCTTCGTGCAGGCCTCGCTGATCGACCGCGCGGCACTCGCCGCCGCACAGGAGGCGAGCGATGCGATGCTGGGGCATCGCATCGTGAAGCAGTCCTTCATCACCGACGTCTCGCCCATCCTGGCAGAGGCACGCCGCCGCAAGGGTGGCGCCATCGACCCCATCGGACTCTATCGGGCAAGCGGCTACCGGGCGCGCAAGGCGGCGGAGCGCCCGGCTGTCGAAGGAACGTCGGCCGGGATCGTCTGACGCCCTGGATCAGGCGACGAGGCCCCGCAGGGCGGAACTGGTCTTCTCGATCTGCTGGGAGAGCTCGCTCTGGCGGTTGCGCAGCGTGTCGAGATGCTGCCGGAGAAGGCTGATCGCCTTGTCGCTGGCAAGCACGTCTTCATCGGGGGAGAGCAGTGCGAGGATGTCGCGGATCTGGGCGATGGGAACCCCCAGCCGCCGCAGCGTGAGCACATTCGTCAAGCGCCGCACATCGCTGGTGAGATAGGTGCGGAAGCGGCCGTGCCGGGGCGGCGAGAGGAGTTCGGCGCGCTCGTAGAAGCGGATGGTCTTGGGATCTGTCCCGGTCAGCTTCGCCAGCTCTCCGATGAACAGGAAGCCATTCTGGAGGGCGTCTTCCCCATCGGCCTGACCCGTGTCGTTCTCCTGCTTGTGATTGTCCACTGCGCTCGTCCTCTCTCAGCTGCCTGGATGTTCATTTTGGATAAGATATTCCCGCATAAGATGCAAGCATCATGGTACTCTATTGCAGCGTGTGATGGACGATAACATCTGATAGAGACACAACGACCAAGTAGAAGACGTTGAACTAAGTATAACTGAAAACTACTTAAGTAACTTCGGCAGTAACACTCAGTCACAAGATCACATATACAAGTGTACATGAAGTGTAAGTGATTGATATTCCGGAATTTTAACCCAGTATTAACCATCTTTTACTGATCATCGCAGCGTGACAACCGGAATGTTCCGGAAAAAGGAAAGCATATCTCCGCCATGATCATTCTCGTCGACAACCGCAACGATGTGACTGCCGCCTACCGGGCCAGCTTCGGGCGGGAGGGCATCTCGACCGCCAGCTTCACGCCGACCGACTTCGACACCTGGTTTCATTCCACCAGCGGGCCCGACCTTGCGGCGGTCGAGGCCTTTATCCTCGGCGATTTCGACCGCCGCGAGACGGTCACCCGGGTGATCAAGACACGCAGCGAAGCGCCCGCCATCGCCCTCAATGATTCGACCGGGCTCGAGGCAACCCTGAAGCTGTTCGCGGCGGGCGCGGATGACGTGGTGCGCAAGCCCGTCCATGCCCGGGAGATCATCGCGCGAATCGGCGCCATCCGCCGGCGGGCTGCGGCGAATGCCAAGGCGACCTCGGTCGGGGACATCAAGGTCTTCAATGATGGCCGCGATCCGGAGGTGGGCGGAACCGTGCTGGCCCTGCCGCGGCGCGAGCGCAGGATCCTCGAATACCTCGTCGCCCAGCGCAACAGGCGCGTCAGCCGCAACCAGATCTTCAACGCCGTCTATGGTCTCTTCGACGAGGAGGTCGAGGAAAGCGTGGTGGAGAGCCACATCAGCAAGCTGAGGAAAAAACTCCGGGGTGTGCTGGGTTACGATCCGATCGACACCAAGAGATTCCTTGGCTACCAGATCGTGACGCGCAGCTCAGAGGCCGCCTGAAAGACCTGCGGCGATCTCGCGGAAGGGATCGGCGGAGACGGGATCGGCGGCCGACTGGTCGAGGATGCGGTAGAGCTTCGGCACCACCTCGATGGCGCGGTCCAGCTCGGTGTCGGCCCCCGCCACGTAGCCACCCATCGCACGCAGGTCACGCGTATCCTCGAAACGGGCAACGAGCCGCTTCAGCTCCTGCACGGCCCTGGCCTGGTCCGCCGTCCAGACCCGCTGCGCCAGGCGGGACAGGGAGGTGAGGATGTTGACCGCGGGATAGCGGCCCTGCTCGCCGATCGTGCGGTCAAGGACGACATGCCCATCGAGCGTGCCGCGCACCGTGTCGGCGACCGGGTCGTTGTGATCGTCGCCATCGACGAGCACCGCATAGATGCCGGTGATGGTGCCCTGACCGTCAGCGCCGGGGCCCGCCCGTTCCAGCAATTGCGGCAGGTCGCTGAACACCGAGGGCGGGTAGCCGCGCGCCACCGGCGGCTCTCCGGCCGATAGCGCCACCTCGCGGCAGGCATGGGCATAGCGGGTGACGGAATCCATCACCAGCAGCACGTTCTGGCCCGCATCGCGAAAATGCTCGGCGAGCGAGGTCGCGAGTTGCGGGGCAAGGCGGCGCATCATGGGGCTCTCGTCGCCCGTGGCGACGATGGTGATGGCGGAGCCTGCCGCATCGCCCAGCGTGTGTTCCACGAACTCCCTCACCTCGCGTCCGCGCTCGCCGACGAGTGCGACGACCACGCAGTCGAAGGCCTGTGCGCGCGCGATCATTGACAGCAGCGTCGATTTTCCAACGCCGGAGCCCGCGAAGATGCCGATTCGCTGGCCAAGGCAGATCGGGGTGAAACAGTCGAGCACGCGGACACCGGTCCGCACACCCTGGGACACCACGCGGCGCGCCATCGCCATCGGCGGAGCGGCCGACACGCCAACGCTTCCCGGCCCCTGGCGGAGCGCGCCGCCGCCATCAGCCGGCCGCGCCAGCGCGTCGATGATGCGGCCCCGCCACGACGAGTCGGGATGAAACATGAGTTCTCCGCGCGGATAGACGGCGTCGGACAGGGCCACGGCAGCTCGCGCATCATATGGCTTGCACTGGGCTATGTCGCGATCGAGCCTGATCACTTCCGCCAGTTCGGCACCCCGTGACGTGGCGACTTCGACCAGCGAGCCCAGCCGAAGCCATCGCGACAGCCCCGCAACCTCGATCCCTGAGGGACCGACGGCGTGGACAGCACCAACGGGCCGTGCGAAGGGCATCACCTCGGCGGCTGCCACGATGCGCCGGGCAAGCGACTGCAGCGGGCGGGAAGCCCGTGGGTCAGCGAGCGCCGTCACGAGCCGCGGGCACCCAGGGCCTGGATCGTCTCACGCAGGGCCGAATCCTGCTGCTCGAGCCCGGAGCTGACCGCCTCGAAGGCGCGCTGCACCTCGATCAGGCGCGTCATTTCGAGAATCGGATTGACGTTCGAGCCCTCAGCGAAGCCCTGAACCACGCCGGCGGCGGTGAAGTCCGTCACCGGCTCTGGCTGGCCCGTGGGAAGAAACGCCGCATTCTCGTAGCGCCGGTAACCCTGGCCCAGATCGACGTCGAACAGCCCCAGCGCGCCGATGGTGCGGCCATCCTGCCGGATGGCGCCGTCACGCCCGATGTCCAGCGCGCCGCCGCGGGGGTCCGCCGTCAGCGGTGAACCGCTGGAATCGAGAATGGGATGTCCGCCGAGGGAAACGATGTCGCCGGTGGGCAGCAGCTGCATGCGCCCGTCGCGCGTGTAGGCCGTGCCCTCGGGCGTGCTGATGGCGAAGAAGCCCTCACCCTGGATCGCCACGTCGAGGGGATTTCCCGTCCTCGTGAGGGGCCCCATCCGTGTGTCGGCATGGGAGCCGCCCGCAAAGGCAAAGCTCGTGTCGAAAGGCTGCGTGTTCGACACGACGGCGGCGAAGCTGACGCCCTCGGCGCGGAAGCCCGCGGTTCCGGCATTGGCGACATTGTTGGCGATGGTCTGAAGCCGGCGCGCCTGCGCCAGCTGGCCGGAAAGCCCGACATGTGCATTGACGTCCATCAGCGGTCGATCCCCTTGAGCAGCTGCATGCTGAGAAGCAGGGCATTGTCGAAGGTGGTGAGCGTGGGGCGGCTGAGGCCGATCGGCGGCAGCGCCTGCGCTGCCCCGCCATTGGCCACCTGCCACCGCGCCGTGAAGCGGGTGATGAAGGCCTCGAGCTTCTCCGGGCTTTTGAAGTCCTCGATATTGATGCGCGATCCGATGAAGGCCGCCTGGGTATCGACATTGGTGTTCGAATAGGATGGCGGCAGGCCGAGAACCGTCTGGATCACCTTGTAGAGGGCCGGATCGCCCATCAGCCCGAAGACGCTGCCGACCTCGGGCGCCTTGCGCTGGAAATAGAGCGCCATGCGCACCCCCTCGTCGCCCCGTCCGGCATCGGTCTCGAGTTGGATGCGGAGATAGCGGTCCACCGTGCCTTGCTGCGTGCGGTCGAAGGCCGTCGTCGTGCCGCCGAAGCGGACGAAATTGAAAGCCTCGGCAAACTCACGGAAGCGCGGATCCGAAAGCTGCAGTGCGAAGCTCTTCGGCCCTTCCACACCTTCCGTCAGAACCTTGCGCATGAAGGCCTTGGCATAGATCATGTCCTTAAGGCCGAAGGCGGTCATGGCGAAGTTGTAGAGGCGGTCGTTCCTGAGGAACTCCTCCGCTGACTTCACGCTCCGGATGTTGGCGAGATAATGGTCGGATTCCCGCTTGACCTCCGGCCGCAGCGACAGGGCGCCGAGCGTGCGGTCGATGTTGCGGGTGATCTGCTGGTAGCGGGCGACTGTTCCGATCATCTCCTGATCCCTCATGGCGCAACAATGCCCCAAGCGCCTTGCCCCGGACTTGAGCCGGTTCGCTACAGGCCCGCGCAAGCCCCGAAACATAGCCATGGCATCAGGTCACTATCGGGAAACCACTATCAGGAAACACGGGCGCACATGACCTTCATCATCGGCATGGTCATCGTCTTCGGATGCCTGCTCGGCGGCTTCGCCGCCATGGGCGGGCACATCGGCGTGCTGTGGCAGCCGTGGGAATATGTCATCATCCTTGGGTCTGCCATGATCGAGCAGTTCGCGAGTGAGCTCACAGCCGCCGTGAAGGGCTTCCTCGAGCGGGGCGATCAGTTCGCCCTCGTCACCGCGCCCGAGGCCAGACCCTATGTGCGCCTGATCGTCGACAGGCTGTTCCCCACGCTGCCCGTGCTCTCGCACATCGAGATCGCCAAGGGCGTGAAGCTCGATGTGATGGCCTCGCTCTCCTGATGCAGGCGCTCGAGGAACAGCTCTTCGCGCTCTTCCTTCAGTTCTGCCGGATTGGGGGATGCCTGCTCTTTGCGCCGGGCTTCTCCAGTGCGCGCGTGCCGATGCAGATAAGGCTGTTTGCTGCCATGGCGCTGACGGCGGCGCTCGCACCGCTTCTGCAGGAGGAGATGGTGAAGGCGCTGGCGCGGGTGCCAAGAGACCAGCACGTCTACATGATCCTCTCGGAATTGCTGATCGGCTCGGCGATCGGGCTCATGGCGCGCTTCTTCTTCCTGGCATTGCAGTTCGCCGCCACGGCGATCTCCAACTTCATCGGCCTCGCCGGGATTCCCGGCGTTCCGCTGGAGGAGGGCGACACCGGCTCGCCGCTCGCCACGCTTGTGTCCTCGGCGGCCATCATGCTCGTCTTCGCGATGGGCCTGCACATCGAGCTTCTGATTGCCATCCTCGATTCCTACCGCGTGCTCGATCCGGCCGCACCCTTGGCCCTGCAGGCGCTCACCGTCAACATGGTGGATGTCGTGAGCGAGACCAGTGCGCTTGCGCTGCGACTGTCCGCGCCGTTCCTCATCTATGGCGTGATCGTGAACTTTGCGCTCGGCATGGGAAACCGCTTCGCGCTGCACCTCTCCGTCTATCACGCCACCACGGGCGTGGTCATTCTCGGCGGCTTCCTGCTGCTCTATGCGATCTGGGTCGACTGGATCCTCCTCTTCACCAACTCCTATCAGTCATGGCTGATCAGGGGCGGGTTTTGACCGGCAGGAAACATCGGCTGGCGCGCCTGCTCCACGCCCAGGGCGAGATGGTGAAGGTGCAGGAGGCAGCCCTGCTGCAACGCGAGCGCAAGGAAGCAGCCCTCACCGCCACGCGCCGCGAACTCGATGCCATTGCCGCCGAGCTGGGACAGGCGAGGCCGGCCTTCCTCCCTGCGGCGCTGCAAAAGCTGGCCGCAACGGAGCTGCTGCGTCTTGAGGCCAGGGCGGAGGTCGAGGAGGCCAGGCGCAAGCTGCTCTCTGCCAAGGGACGGCAGAAGTCCATCGCCGGGCGCGAACGGTTGCTGCGCAGCGCGGCGGAGCGGAAGGCGACCGAGGAAGATGCTCTCGAGCATGCCTTGACCATGGCGGCAAAAGCTTCCCGCAAGGATGATGTGGTGGGTTAGGTCCCACACGCAGCGTGGGAGCCAGCAAGATGGGTGTTTCACTTCCTTCCGATCTGATCGTCGATGTGATGCGGAGTGCCGATCCCGCGAAGCTGCAGCGCGCAACGGCGAAGCTTCAGTCACTCGAGGGCACCTCACCGGAGCCCCGCGCCTTCGCCAATGTGCTGGACAGGGTGGACGTTTCGACTCCGGCCTCCGCTCCGTCGCGGGGCGAAGCGGCCGGTCCGTATGTGGAGTTCGAGGAGATGGTCCTGCGCAACATGTTCGAAGCCATGCTGCCGGCCGAGACATCAGGTGCCTTCGGAAGCGGCCCCTCGGCAGGGATCTGGCGTTCGCTGGCGGCGGATCAGCTCGCCGCCCTTCATGCAAGTGCAGGCGGGATCGGCATCGCCGCGGATCTTGCGGCGGACGGAGGCTCCGAGGGTTCCGTGATGGAACGGGAGTGGCCATATTTCAGCACCGACAAGATCGAGGCCTACACAGGCTAGCATGCCGGGGAGGGAACCGTGTTGAAACCATCCACCGCATTTTCCGACGTGACGGGGTCGCCGCTTTCCCCGGCTCTCCTGAAGCTCATCGAAGTGGTCGAGGAGGAGAACTTGGCGCTGCAGCAGCACCAGATCCTGGTTCACGCGGGCTACACCGACCGAAAGAACCAGGCTCTGCGCGAACTGATGGCGGCGCAGCGCTTCGGCAACCCTGCCGAGGCAGGCCGCGCCTCAGAGCCACTGCTCAGGCGGCTGTCGGCAGCGCTTCGCACCAATGCTGCGCTTCTGAAGCTGCACATCGCAGCAGTCGGCGAGCTGAGCGACATCATCATCGGCGGACTTCGGGCGGCCGATTCGGACGGCACATACAGCCGCAGCCGCATCAGGGGCGTCTAGGCCGTCGGCATGCTGAAGCTGGCGGCCATCGGTGCGTGGGTCATTCTGGTGACGGCGGGAGCGACCTATGGATCGGTCTATCTCGCGACGTCGAGTACGACCACCGAGGCGGGCGAGGAGCCGGACCTGGGGGTCGAGGAGCTCAAGTCCGAGATGACCAGCATTCCGGTCATGCGTGATGGCGAGGTCATCGGCTATCTGATCCTTCAGCTTTCCTTCGCGGCCGATCGCCGCCTCCTCGCTGAGCGCAAGCTCGATCCGCTGCCGTTCATGATGGATGCGGCCTTCCGCGTGGGCCTCGGCGCGACCGACATCGACTTCCGGCGGCTGCGGAGAACGGACCTGGATGCCCTGACGACGGCGATCGCGGCGGAGGCCAACGCCCGCATTGGCGCGGACCTCGTTCGGCACGTGCTGTTGCAGCAATTGAATTTTGTCCGGAAGGAAGACATCCGCACGAACTGGATCGCGAACGAAAATGCCGGGGAGTGAGATGACCGGCAAGCCCAGCCTCGATGGCCTGATCCGGGACATCGGCAGAAGCGAGGGCCGCGGGAGCCCTGCGACTCCCGAGCGACATCTCATGCAACTGGCCGGTGATCCGCTGCTGGTGGGCGTGTTCCTCGCGCGCCAGGAGGACGGGAACCCGCCGCCGAAGCTCAGCGCGCCGGTGCCTGGCGAAGTGACCATTGCGCTGGCCCGCAGCATCCTTGCGGAGGGAAGCCTCGACCAGCGGGGCGGAACCGCGAGGCTCCGGCAATATGACACCGGTGAGCCACGGCACCGGACGTCGCTTTCGCCATCCGCCTTCGCGCCCTCAAGCAGTGACCGGGAATGCGCACTGGACCATGCCGCCTCGCGGCCGGAGGAGAATCCCGATGTTCGACAGCCCTATCGTGCAAAGCCCATCATCGTGGTGGCCGGGGTCAGCCTCGTCATGCTGCTGCTGGCGCTGAGAGTCGTCCCGGACTGAGACGGCGGCAACAGCTGGCATAGTCCTTGCTGGCCTGATCCTGCAAAACGGGATCAGGCGATGAGAGAGAACACATTCGAAGCGGTCAGGCTGTTGCCGCGGGAGGACCTCGAGAGATTCGCCATCCGTGCGGCCATGGAGCTCCGCAGCCACCGGAGTGAGATCGAGGCAGGCAATGTCTTCCTGGCCATCCTTGTCGGATTTCTCCTCGGCGCCACGGTGGCGGCGGCCGGCTTCATCCTGGGGCTCGGGCTAGGCTGAGGGTGCCCCTGCCGGAATGACGTGGCCGACGAAGGGAAGTTCGCGGAACTGGTGCGCCATGTCCATGCCATAGCCAACGACGAATTTGTCGGGGCAGGTGAAGCCCTCGAAATCGGCCGAGATATGGGCTGCGAGATGGCCGGGCTTGTGCAGCAGGACAGCCGTGTAGGTCCCCTTCGCGCCGCGTGCCGCAAGAAGATCCTTGGCGAAGGCGAGGGTGCGTCCCGATTCGAGAATGTCGTCGATCAGCAGCACGTCACGCCCGCGCACATCTGTCTCGATATCGCGCAACACGGTGACCTGGCCGGAAGACTTCGTCGACTTGCGGTAGCTCGACAGGATCATGAAATCGACTTCGGGCGAAAGGCCGGCGTGGTGCATGGCCCGGATGAGATCAGCGGCAAAGACGAAGCTTCCCTTGAGGATCGGCACGACGAGCAGGTTATGCGGATTGCGCGCCGCGATCGCCTCGGCGATGGCCTTGACGCGCGCGGCGATCTCCGGCTCGGAAAACAGCACCCCAATGCGGTGCCCGTCGATTTGCAATTCGCTCATGGGCTGGCATTTGAGCCGATTTCATCCGCCCGGGCAAACCGAATTTCGAGTGTTTCGGCGGTTTCCGGCGCGGCGGCGACGCGCGTGAGGAAGCTCGTCGACTCACCCGGCTTCAGCGGCCGCGACTTGGTGTCGAGCTGCCACTGATAAACCTCCGTGCTGTCGGCGGATCTCAGTGCGAAACGCAGCCAGGGTATCTTCCGGGTGCTGTCCGAGACATTGACCTCCCGTCCCCTGACGGCGATGTCCTGCTGATCCTCAAGCAGAAGATGCTGCAGTTCGACGTCCCGGAAGTCGAGGCCATAGATGTTCACCTCCCTGTCCAGCCAGTCGTAGAGTCCGATCGTAGCCGGTGCCGCGGCAACCACCTTGTCGGGGAACGTCACGGCAATGGCAGCCGGGCTGGCCGCAAGCACTGCCAGGCCAAGCCATGCGGCGGCCAGGCCATATCTGCGCCTGCGCCGGAGGCTGAACGCGTCTCGCGCCTGGCGGCTGGCGGAGACGAGGTGCTGCACGTCCAGGTCCGGCGCGTCCACTGCTTCGCTGGCCGGTGGGAGGGTCCGGATCGGCTCGGCCGTGATCTCGATTGCGGTCGCCTCGAGCCATCCGCTGCCGCAGACCGGGCACTTTCCTGCTGTACCCATCTCCCCGGCGCGTCGGGAGGGAAGGTCGAGCCTGGTGGCGCAGGAGGGGCAGCGGTACATCATCGGGCCGGTGTCTGTCCATAAGTGGAGGGAGATTCTCCTCAAGGTTTTGGATTAGCGCCCGTCAGGGTTAATGGCTCGTTAAAGGTCGGATGGTTTAAAGGGCGGAAAACGGGGAGATCACGGCCGTGTTGCGGCTTGAGAACGTGGGTCTGAGATATGGCGACGGTCCGGAGATCCTGAAGGACCTGACCTTCTCCATGCATCCGGGGGACTTCTACTTCCTGACCGGCCCCTCCGGGGCCGGCAAATCCTCGCTCCTGAAGCTGCTGTTTCTGGCGCTCCGGCCGACGCGCGGCAGCCTGCACATCTTTGGAGAAGACGTGGGCAGCCTGAGCCACAACAAGCTGCCGCCGATCCGCCGGCGCATCGGCGTGGTGTTCCAGGAATTCCGGCTGCTCGACCATCTCTCGACCTACGACAATGTGGCCCTGCCGCTCCGCGTGGCCGGCAAGCCGGAATCCGCCTACCGTCGCGATGTCATGGACCTTCTTGACTGGGTGGGACTCGCCCAGAAATCCTCCTCCCTGCCGCCCGTCCTCTCGGGTGGTGAAAAGCAGCGCGCCGCGATTGCCCGCGCGGTGATCGCCAAGCCGCAGCTGCTGCTCGCCGACGAACCCACCGGCAACGTCGACCCCGTCCTCGCCAAGCGTCTGCTTCACCTGTTCGTGGAACTCAATCGGCTGGGCACCACCATGCTGATCGCCACCCATGACCGTGGACTCGTCCGCCAGGCGGATCGGCCGGTGCTGCACCTTGAAGAGGGAGTGCTCGGCCTGCAATGAAGCCCGGCTCCATCATTCCCTCCAATGCGGCGTCGCTTCGCTCGCTCACCGTCACCATGGCGGTGATGAGCTATCTGGCGTGCCTCGCCATCGGCGCGCTGATCCTCGTCGACCGCGCAGTGACCAGCTGGACGAGCGGCCTGTCGCAGGAGATGACCATCCAGATCGTCCATGTCCGTGGCGCCGAGATCGAGGCTGAGGTCGAGAAGGCGAAGACCATCGTCTCGGGCTTCCCCGGCATTCTCGAGGCCGAAGTGCTGGACGAGCAGGCAGGAGCGAGGCTGCTGGAACCATGGCTGGGCACGCGCGCCCTCGAAGGACTGCCGGTGCCGCGCCTCATCCGGATCGTGACCGATCCCGCGAACCAGCCCGATATCGCGGCGCTCGAGACCGCGCTTTCCGCCGTCAAGGGCGTTCACCTCGACACCCATCGCAAGTGGGAAGCGGAACTGACCCGCATGGCGCGCGCCCTGTCGGTTCTTTCCTATGCGATCCTGTTCCTCATCTCGGTGTCGGCCATCGCCATCGTGATCTTCGCAACGCGCGCCGTGCTGCAGGCGAACCGGCCGATCGTCGATCTCCTGCACCTCGTGGGCGCGCGCGACAGCTACATCGCGCGCCAGATCGATGGCCGCTTCCTGAGGACCGGCATGTTGTCGGGCTTTATCGGCGTCGGCATG
>JADCDC010000576.1 GCA_020252385.1 Aestuariivirga sp. | reverse complement strand
CGGTGAATGTCAAGACCACCGAAACCGCGCACTGGATCAGCATTGTTCCGAGCAGAAGCAGCAGCACGCGGCGATTGGCGCGCCAGGGCCTCAGGGCGCCGAGCACGCTCCCCAGCCGCGGCGAGGCGCTTCTTCCCTCCCCCAGCTTCGCAAAGCCCTCGCTGCGCATGAACAAGAGCACGGCCACATAGAACACCGCGGAGATCACGGCGATGGCGATCAGGCAGCGCTCGATGATCTCGCGGCTGTGGGGCGCATCGCCGATGATCAGCAGGAGCACGATGATGGCGAAGATCCCGCCCAGATAGCCGATGCTCCAGCCATAGCCGGACAGCTTCTGGCGATCGCCCGCGGGAAGGAGATCGGGCAGGAAGGATTCATAGATGGTGACGGCGGCGAAAAAGAAGCTTTGGGCGGCGACATAGGCCAGCGCCGCTGTCAACAGAGACGAGCCCGGGTGCCAGGCCAGAAGGGCGATGGCCCCAACGAGCCCGGCCGAGAACAGCGCCAGCAGCCGCAAGCGGGGCGTTCGCCGCGCGGCGTACGCGGCTGCCAGGGCTGCAAAGGAACTGACGAGCACCGCCAACGCCGCGAGACCGCCCCATGCTCCGGTCGGGTTGGAAAAGCCCGACATGAGGTCACGAAAGTACAGCGGCAGGAGGACGGCGGGCGCCAACCCGATATAGACCGAACTCGCCACGTCATAACTTGCCCAGGCGAGAGACCGCCGGGTCAGCCAACTTTCCCGTCCAGCAGGCGGGTTTCTCATTGCAATTGTGCAGGAACGGTCATTTGCATAGCACCATCTCTTCTATAGTGCCCGAAGCTTCAAGTATACAAACGGTTGTAACACCAAAACCGATTGCTGGAAGCGGATTGACAGTTGACGCTAGGGAACCACAACTCTTCGATCTTAGTTTCGCGCAGGCACAACCTGCGCCACAGGCCGCACCCGCCGTCGTGCAGGGCGCGCTGAACCACCGAAGTTGGGAGACAACATGCAGACCACATTCCTCACGCGGATTATCGATCACCGGCTGATCCTGTCGGCTGCGATCGCCGCTTCACTCGCCTGCACGGCACTGCCGGTGCGCGCCGAAACGCCGCCCGAGGCCGCCGTGGCCGTGGAACAGGTGGCCGAACCGCTTTCAGCGGAGGAACTCGAGATCCTCGTCGCGCGCATTGCGCTCTATCCCGACGAACTGATCGCGGTGATCTCGGCGGCGTCCCTCTTCCCGCTCCAGATCGTCGAGGCAGAGCGCTTTCTCGAGGACAGCAAGACCAAGAAGGACCTGAAGCCGAAGGCCACCTGGGACGGCAGCGTGGTCTCGCTGCTCAACTATCCGCAGATCGTCGCCATGATGAGCGAGGACCTCGACTGGACCCAGCTGTTCGGAGAGGCGATCGTCAACCAGCAGGACGACGTGCTGGGCGCCATCCAGCAACTGCGCGAGGAGGCGGTGGCGAACGGCGTCATCAAGTCGGACGAGAAGGTGAAGGTCGTCAAGCAGGAAGAGAACATCATCATCCAGCCGGCCAGCAAGGAAGTGATCTACGTGCCGCAATACGAGCCCGAGATGCTCTATGAACCGGGCTACGTGTACCAGCCGATCACCTACTACCCCGATCCCTATCCCTATTACTGGAATCCCGCCGCCACCTTCTTTGCAGGCGCGGTGACCGGCGCTGTCTGGGCGGCGGCCGTCGACTGGGATGACGGTTTCTGGGGCGGCGACTGGAACGACTGGAACAACTGGGGCGGCAACAACAACATTGATATCGATTTCGATTGCAACAAGTGCATCATTGGCAACGACTTCAATGGCAAGCTGAACTTCAATGACGTCGATTGGACGAAGATCGACCGCAGCAAGATCAGCTTCGACAAGAACAAGTTCCAGAACATCGACAATTCGAAGTTCAAGAACAGCTTCAAGAACAATGACAATCTGAAGCTCAACAACAAGGTGTCGGACATCAAGGGCAATCGTCCGGCCACGCTTCCGGGCAAGGGCGACGTCCAGACGAAGGACATCCGCAAGAGCACGCTGGACAAGCTGAAGAACCAGCAGGTGAAGGACTTCAAGCCGAGCGACAAGATGGCGAGGCCCGCGAACAACCTGCAGAAGCCCGCGAACAATCTGCAGAGGCCTGACAACAAGATGGCGAAGCCGGCCAATCTCGACCGCCCGGTCGGCAAGCCGAAGCCTGCCGCCAAGCGCGACAACCGCCCGAAGAACGTCTCGCCCCTGGGCGAGGTGACGCGGAGCCGCGATGCGATCAAGCAGTCGAACCGCGGCAACAAGGCCATGGGCGGCGGCTTCAATCCGCCGAAGATGGGCGGTGGCGGCGGCGGCGGCGGCAAGAAGATGCAGATGCCCAAGCACAAGATGAGCGGTGGCGGCGGCGGCCGCGGCCGTGGCAGGCGCGGTTGAACCGCTGACGCGAGAACAGGAGAAGATCATGATCAACAAGCATCTGTTTTCCGCCATGCTGCTTGGCGCGGCACTCGTCACGGGATCGCTCGCAAGCCTCTCTCCCGCGACGGCGGCAACCGAGGAAGTAGCTTCCTACATCGGCGCGGAGCCCACGCTCTTCGATACCCCCGAGGCCGGCATCCAGGCCTTCAAGGACACGATGGCCAAGGGTGACCTCGCCGGCGTGGCGAAGCTTTTGGGACTCGATGCCGCCAGGCTCGAGAAGACCGAGGGCCTGGCGGATACCCTTCAGCAGATCCGTGAAGCCACGGCGCAACTGGTGCAAATCGAGGACTTCGGCGAGCAGAAGATTCTCGATCTCGGCGATCAGCTCTGGCCATTCCCCTTCCCGCTGGTGAAGGGTGAAGACGGCAAGTGGGGCTTTGACACGGTCGCGGGTCTCGAGGAGATCGTCAACCGCCGCATCGGCGAGAACGAGCTTCAGGCGATCGAGACGATGCGGCTCTACGTCGAGGCCCAGCGTGACTACGCCACGGCGGATCGTGATGGCGATGGCGTGACTGAATTCGCCCAGCTGCTGGTCAGCACGGATGGTCAGACGGACGGCCTGTACTGGCCGATCGAGCAGGGTGACGGCGAAAGCCCCGTTGGCCCCG
>JADCDC010000575.1 GCA_020252385.1 Aestuariivirga sp. | reverse complement strand
GGCTCTTCGCTCGCGGCCGGCCGGTTCCTGTCCACCCAGGGCGGCGAGGCAATGTCCGCCTATTACGTGGTCTTCGCCCTGCTCTCGATTCCGGCCTGGCTGGTCTATTCGCGCTTCATCGATCGCCATAGCCGTGCCGTGCTGCTGCAGATCTACCTCGCCGCCATGGCCGGCATGACGGCGCTGCTCATCGCCGTCAGCATGCTCGGCGGCAGCATCGCGGATTTTGCGCTCTATGGCGGCATCAGCGTTCTGGAGCAGCTGCTCTTCAGCCTCTACATGGTGATGCTGGCGGATTACCTGACGGCGCGGGAGATGACCCGCTTCGCCACCCTGATCACCGTGGCGCTCTCGGCGGGCGCCATGGTGGGCGGATTGCTGGCCGGCCTGCTCGCACCCCTGCTGGCGCCGGCCTGGCTGATGTTCGGCATGCCGCTGATGCTGCTCGGCACACTCGGGCATTTCGCCTGGGTGGCGAAGCGCTGGCCGCCCGCGGGCGAAAGGTCCCCGATGAACGAGGGATCGGTGCTCGACGGCCTGCGCGACATCAGCCGCGTGCTGAGGAGCGTGGGGCTCGCCGCCCTGCTGGCCGCCGCGGTGTTCCTCAACATCGTCACGCAATGCGTGAGCGAGTACATGGTGTTCGGCATCTATGCCGAAAACTTCCCCGACGAGCAGCAGCTCGCGAGCTTCTTCGGCCTGATGAGCGGTGCGCTGAACTTCGCGGCGATCCTGATCGGCTTCGGCCTCACCGGCCCGCTGATGAGCCGCTTCGGCGTGGCCAAGATGAACCTGCTCTTCCCGGCGTCGCTGGGGTTGAGCTTCGTGGCCATGATGCTGAGCCCCGCACTTGCCTTGGCGGTGCTGGCGCACATCATCTACGACGGCTTCTCGAACAACGTCGATGCGCCGGTGATGGCCGTCAACTACAACGCCATCCCGCCGCGCTACCAGGGCCAGATCCGCGTCTTCAACGACAGCCTGATCTACCCGATCGCGCTGGCCGTGTCCGGACTCGTCATCTGGCTGGTGGACAGATACACCGGCTTCCTCGGCGTGGGCATGCTGGGTATTCTCACGAGTGCCGCCTTCATCGCCGTCGGCTGGCGCCTGGGGCGCGGCTATCTGAGCGGCCTGATCGACATGCTCCGCGACGACGGCGTGGACCTCGACCGCGAGGACTTCATCATCCGGCAGGCGCCCAACGTGGCGGTGCGCCAGAAGGAGGCCCTCAAGGCCATGCTGGCGGGAGACGATCCGGTTGCGGCGGACATGGCCATGCGCATTGTCGCCAGATCCGACTTGCGGCCCTTCATCGGCGAGGTGAGAAAGCACCTCTCACAGAACGGGAGGACGACCGTCGAAATCCTCGCCCGCGCCGGCGACCGCCACACCGAGGCGCTTCTCTCGCTCTGGGGCGATGCCGACGAAGCCCTGCAGCTTCGGATCGCCGAGTACTTCGCCGCCGTGGGCCAGGCCCTGCCGGACCGCGCCCGTGGTACACCGGCCCTCGATGCGCTGGTGCTCGCCGCCGCCGGCAAGCCCGATGATGCGACACTGTCCCAGCTCATTCGCTTGGCGGATAATTCGCAAACGGTTGCCGAGACCTTGCTGCCCGTCGCCGCGGTCCGCGGGGACGCGGGTTTCGTGCCACTGCTCGCCGCCATCGCGCAGAACCACCCGCACCTCCAGGCGGCAGCGCTCCGCAGCCTTGCCGACGTCAAGCCCTCGGCCATGGCCGAGGGGCAGTTGCCCGAGGCGTTCATCGCGCAGGCGGTCGCCTTCCCCGACCCAGCGGGCCGGGCGACGGGATACCGGCTCGCGGCGATGGCGGGCTGGCCGGCGGCCCGCCTCGTGCAAGGCCTTGCGGATCAGAGCCCGGCGGTCCGCCGCGCCGCCATCACCGCGCTGGGCAGCAGCAAGGATGCGATCGGACCGCTCCTGCCGCTCCTCCAGAGCGAGGCGCCGGCAACACGCCTCGCGGCGATCGAGGCCCTTGGCAATGCCGGGGCGACCGATGACCTGATCCGCTACCTTCAGGACACGGCCTTCCCCCGCATCGCCGCCTCGCGCAGCTGGCGCCCAGCACTTCCGCGCAGCAACGAGACATGGGTTCAGGTGGCGAGGCTCGCCATGGACGAGATGGACGCAGCCGCCATCGGGGAGGTGCTCCCGACGCTGATCGCGCTGGGCCATGATGATACGGTACGCTGCATCCGCCGCTTCCTCGCGGCCGGGGACGAGCGCATCCGTGCGCGCGCCGCGGAAGCGCTCAACGCCATCGACGAGCGCAGGCTGATCCTGCCGCTGCTGCCGCTGCTCGATGGAATTGGCGAGGACAGGACGACGGCCTTGCCGCTCGAATCCGTCCTCGGGCTGATGAAGGCATCGCCCTCTCCCTGGCTGCGCCGCGCGGCCGCACTTTCCGACATGGAGGACTCCGCCATGGCCGCTGCCGAAAAGGGGCTGCTCGACAGGTTGCTGTTCCTGCGCAAGGTGCAGGTTTTCGAAGGCCTGACGCTCGATGACCTGAATGCCATCCACAAGGTCATGACCCTCTCCGACCACAAGGACGGCGAGCGGATCATCGAGGAAGGCAAGGAGGGCGAGGAACTCTTCGTCCTGCTGGAAGGTGAGGCGCGGGTGGGGCGCATGTCGCCCACGGGCTTCGTCGAATTCTCGCGCTTGAAGCCCGGCGCCGCCTTCGGAGAGATGGCGCTGTTCGGCAACGGCATCCGCTCGGCGGATGTGGTCGCGGTGGGACGCTCCTCCTGCCTTGCCCTCGACCGCGCGCATTTCGACGACCTGTCGCGCCAGAGGCCGGAAATCCTGCACCAGATGTGCCGCCTGTTCGCCAACCGCCTCCGGG
>JADCDC010000574.1 GCA_020252385.1 Aestuariivirga sp. | reverse complement strand
GCGCTCGCGAAGTCCAACATTTTCGTGCTGTTCGGAATGACTGACTTCCGCATGCGCCCGCGGAACGGCGTCCACAAGTCGTAGCGCTCCTGCTCCCCGGCAAACTGCTTTCCGGCATTGGGCGAGGCACGCTCGGGCCGCGCCCCGCGGTAGTAGAGGGAGCGGTGGGAGGTTTTCCAGCTCATGCGAACTCCTCAGAAGCGGAAGGTGAAAAGCCCGCGCTCCTCGTAGGTGTCTGCGGCCTCCTCGATGAAGGCGGCGATGCGGGTGGCGCCATACTGCTCCCTGAACATGCGCGCCGCCTCCAGAAGTTGCTGCCTGGAGCGGGCGCGGCCCGGGCGCAGCAATTCGTAGACCTGCATGATCACGTCTTGCGGCACGTTCACCAGCTCGGCCGCGCGCGCGAAGTTCCTGGCCAGTGTGGGCCGGCCCGCATCGCGCGCGATCTCGCCCTGCGCGACAAGCGCGTCCGGCGTGATGCGGAGGTCCTCCATGGTGACGGAGCCGTCCAGCACGCGCTCAAGCGTGATGTCCTCGAGGCTGAGGCCGCGGGGCCCGCGCACGTGAGCAGGCTGCGTCTCGGCAAGCGGATAGTCGGTGCGGCGGCGGCTCAACTTCTTCCTCCCGTAAAGGTCACCGTCACGGCTTCGGGCGCAGCGCCCTCCTCCGTCAGCGCCGTCTCGATCGCATAGATCATGGCGGTGCGGGCATGGTAGCGAGAGCCCATCGCCTCGCCGCGCTGCGGCACCACCACGGGCTCCGGCATCTCGCCCAGCGCATAGGCCGCCGCATTGGCGCCAAGCCCCCGGTAGTGCAAGAGCCTGGTGATCGGCGCATTGGAGAAGAGTTCGAGATTGTTGTGCGGCAGCCGGTCGCGCTGGTGGATCACCGCGGTACCCTTGGCCTGGATGCCGATGCCAACGCCCGAGCCTGCGAGCCGTGCCGCCGAGAGCCCGAGGAAAGAGGTGTCCGCCGTGTGACGGAAGCGCACGATGCGGGGCAGAAGCCCGCGCGCGCGGATCGCCTCCGTCAATTCGCGCAGCACGTCGGAGAGGCGATGCCCCGCGGTCGTCTGGAACAGCTTGAGGCCGAAGGCAGGGCTGATGCCGATGACCACGTCCTTCGGGTCGTCCGACTCCCGCGCCACACCCGCCGCGGCATAGGCGATGCGGGTTCCCTCCTCGCGCTCATGCATCGCCTCCGAGCGCAGCACTTCCTTCTGGTCCAGCACGTCGCGGATTGCGTTCAGCTCCTGCCGCCGCTCTTCCGACACGCGATAGCCCGAGCCCGGCCCCAGATAGTCGTTGGGATCGTTCACCGCGCTCACGATCCTGCCATTGCGGATCATGGCGGAGGTCTGGAGGTAGTCGCCCGACAGCCTGAGCTTCAAGAGGTGCAGCAGGTTCTCCGCTTCCTCCGTGAAGCCGCGCCGGGCCAGCGCCTTGATGACGTCGATCAGCGTGATGCCGCGCTCCTTGATCGCCTCGCTGATGAAGGCCACGTCGCGCGGCATGAAGCTCTGCGTGTCATCCGAGCCCGAGGCGGCGGCGACCGACTGCTTCATCGCCTCCGTCGGGTCGGCAAGGCCCAACTCCTGGAACACCGCCGAGAGCGCATCGAGGGCGCGGCGGCGCAGGTCCATCGCCTTCTCCTCAGGCAGCGGCGTCAACCCGCCATCCGCCTCGAAGTCGCGCTGCAGCACAAGGTAATCCTCGAGTTCCTCGCCGTTGAGGAGCGAGGGATTGAAGGAGTTGTCGTATTTGAGGATCGAGCCGAAGCCTGAGCAGATGAGGTCCGAGCCCGCCACCAGATAGGGCATGATCTTGGCGCCGACACGGATCTCGGATTCGGTGGCGCGCGCATCGTTGCCGCTCGCGCATTCGAGGTCGAGCCACACGGCGATCAGGTTCTCCGCCATCAGCTCGCGGAAGCCGCCCGGCACGGTCGCGGTGACGGGTGCCCCGTCGATGCCGCCGTTCTGCGTGCCCTGGACACCCATGCCGCGCTGCAGGCAAAGGCAGCGCGCCTCGAGGTAGAGGAGCGACTTCGCCTCGTGGAAGCCCATCAGCAGTTCAGAACCCGCCCCGCTGGTGCAGCGCATCTTGATCCCACGCGAGGCATAGGCGGCGGCGAGGAAGGCCTTGGACCACGGCGTGTCGTCGCCGTCGGTGAAGCTCTTCTCGGTGCCGTAGACGGAGACCGTCTCGGCATAGGAGGTGAAGCCCGCCATGCCGATCCTGAGTTCCTCGGCCTCCTCGCTCGAGCACTGGAACAGCGTGCCCCAGCGCCCGACGGCGGCTCCCACCGCACAGGCCAGCGCGTTGGACCAGGCATTGCGCGAGACGCGCATCGTCGTCTCGATCTCGTCGAAGCCGAAGGCCACCGCCGTTGCGGCATCGGCGGCAAGCTGCAGCGGATCATCCTTGGCGTTGGTCACATGCGCCTGGTTCCCCGGCGTCTTGCGCGCCCGCATCTTGGAATAGGCAAACGCGATCTCGAGGGCGTTCAAATGCGAGACGCATTCCGCGAGCTTCGCCGGCGTCATGCCATGGGCGAGCCTCACCAGCTCCTCGCGCGGCACGTTCATGTCCACCAGCATGCGCGCCACCTGGCGCGAATCCATCGCCATCGCCTCGGGTGCCACGTCGATGTCGATGTGGTGGCGCGCGATGAAGCGGTCGATCATGTCGAAGTCACGCTCCAGCACGCCGTCGAGCGAGACGACGCGGCCGCCCGCGATGCCGATCCCCGGCTTCGGGTCGGCGGGGCTGGCGAAGGCGGAGAAGCCATTGGCCGGATCCTCCGCCGCGAACTTGTCGAGCCGCAGCGGCCGCTCGTCCCAGTCCGCATAGCGCTTCCAGCGGTTGACGCTCATCATGCACTCCGTTCAAACCGGAAGACTATCGGAGCGAGGCGCGCCGTCAATGGTTCCCGCATTCCTATGCTTCCTTGATCATTCCTCTCCCCCACGCTCCCTTCTCTATTCCTCTCCCCCACGCATGTGGGGGAGAGGGGGAATATGGGAGTGCGGAGCGAGCGAAACCTAAGGCCTCCCCGCCCTGTTCCGTTCCAGGAAGCCCCTGAGCACGGGATAGTAGAGCGCGGGGTCCTCGTAGAACGGCAGGTGGCTGCTGTTGGGGAACACGGCCATCTCCGCCTGCCTGATCCTGAGCTTCATTTCCAGCGCACAGGCGGGCGTCTGCTCGTCGTATTGGCCCACGGTGATCAGCACCGGCACCTTGATCTTGTGCAGATCGGCAAGGCGCGACCAGGTCCTGATGTTCCCGATATAGGTGAATTCATTGGGCCCCTGCACCGCGCCATAGGGATCCATGTTCCAGTCGGAGAGTGAGCGCATGACGGGTTGCGGCCACTCCGCGAGCCGGCACACGTGGCGGTAGTTCAACACCGTGATGGCGCCCATGTATTCGGGGTGGGTGAAGGTGCCCTCTGCCTCGTGGCGCTGCATCATGGCCACCGTCTCGGGCCCCAGCGCCGCCTTCAGCCGGTCGAGTTCGGCGCGCAGCTGCGGCATGTCGGCGACCGTGCTCGACAGGATCAGCGAGGCAAGGTTCTCAGGATAGGTCAGAGCATATTCGACAGCCTGCCAGCCGCCCCAGCTATGGCCAAGGAAATGCACCTTGCCGAGGCCCAGCGCGGCGCGCACCTTCTCGGTTTCACGCACATGGCGCTCGAGCGTCCAGTTCGCCGGGTTGCCCGGCCGGTCGGAGGCGCCGCAGTCGAGCTGGTCAAAGGCGATGACCCGGAAGCCCTGGTCGATGAAGCAGGAATGCGCCTCGCGGAGATAGTCGCAGGGAAGCCCCGGCCCGCCATTGACGAGGAACAGCACGTCCTCGCCCCGGCCGAAGCTGTAGGCCACCAGCCGGTGGCCATCCACCGTCACGGCAATCGTTTCGTCCGGTTCGATTTCGCGCCACATCGCCTGTCCATCCTTCGCATCCCAAAGGCCGGACGCTAGCATGGACATCAGGTGAGGCAATGAATCACGCGGCAGTATCAGTGTATTTACCTAGGGGCAGAGTTCACGACAGCGTGAATTACCGATCGTTAAGATTGCATGGACGTTCAACCTGTGCGATTCATATTGGTGCGACGATTAATTGGGAACGAATATGAGTCTACTTGAATTTTCCGCCACCTCAGCCAAGGAGCGCAAGGACGCCTTCGCACAGGCTCGGCAAGCATCGGAACTGATGAAGGCCCTCTCGCATGAGGCACGCCTCCTCATTCTCTGCCTGCTCGTCGACGGGGAGAAGTCCGTCTCCGAGATCGAGGAGTTCATGGACATGCCGCAGGCGGCGGTGTCCCAGCATCTGGCGAGGCTGCGCCTCGACGGACTGGTCGATGCCCGGCGCGACGGGCGCAACATCTATTACTCGCTCTCGAGCGATGAGGTGAAGGCCGTGATCGGCACGCTGCACCGGCTCTACTGCAAGCCGGCACGCGGAGCGGTGCGCCGCCGGGCCTGACAGGCCACATCAGAGCGGGAACTGCCAGCGGCAGTTCCCGCGTCGGCGAACCAGACGGACCGCACATGGGACTGCGGCCTCGGCGGCGTGCGTCTCGAGGACTGAGGCGGGTGAGCGCTTGACCCCTCCTCCCATATCTCCGATGAAGCAGCCTCTGTGCCATTCCGCGAAGGCTTCCCGATGTCGAAGGATCCGCTGCTCCAACCTTACCGGCTGAAGCACCTCACGCTGCGCAACCGGATCATGACGACGAGCCATGAGCCGGCCTATCCTGAGGACGGCATGCCGAAGGACCGCTACCGCCTCTATCATCTGGAGCGGGCGAAGGCCGGCGTCGCGCTCACCATGACGGCGGGGTCCGCCGCCGTCTCGCGTGACAGCCCGCCCGTCTTCAACAACATCCTCGCCTACAAGGACGAGGTTGTGGGCTGGATGAAGCGCCTCGCGGATGACTGCCATGAGGCCGGTGCAGCCGTAATGATCCAGCTCACGCATTTGGGCCGCCGCACCCGCTGGGACAAGGGCGACTGGCTCCCCGTCGTCGCCGCGGGCCCCTCGCGAGAGCCCGCCCACCGCGCCTTCCCCAAGATCATCGAGGACTGGGACATCGCGCGCATCATCGAGGACTATGCCGATGCCGCCGAGCGCATGAAGCATGCAGGGTTGGATGGTGTGGAGTTCGAGTGCTACGGCCACCTGATGGACCAGTTCGCAAGCCCGCTCACCAATGCGCTGGCCCATCCCTATGGCGGCAGCCTCGAGAACCGGCTGCGCTTCGCGATGGATGTGCTCGAGGCCTGCCGCAGGCGCGTCGGACCCGATTTCCTCCTGGGCGTGCGCTACACGGCGGATGAGGAGGAACAGGGCGGCATCAGCGTCGAGGACGGGCTCGCGATGGCGCGCCGCTTCAAGGCCTCAGGCCTCGTCGACTTCCTCAACATCATCAAGGGCCGCATCCACACGGATGCGGCATTGACCGGCGTCATCCCGCTGCAGGGCATGCGCTCCGCCCCGCATCTCGACTTCGCGGGGCTGATCCGCGCCGAGATCGGCATGCCGACCTTCCATGCCGCGCGCATCCCCGATGTCGCCACCGCGCGGCACGCCATCGCCACGGGCCAGCTCGACATGGTGGGCATGACGCGCGCCCACATGGCGGACCCGCACATCGTCCGGAAGATCATGGAGGGCCGCGAGCAGGATATCCGCCCCTGTGTCGGCGCCACATATTGCCTCGACCGCATCTATCAAGGGGCCATGGCGCTTTGCATCCACAACCCCGCCACGGGCCGGGAGGAGACGATGCCGCATGTCATCGCTCCCGCCGCCACGCGAAAGCGCGTGGTGATCGTGGGCGCGGGGCCGGCCGGGCTCGAGGCCGCGCGCGTTGCCGCCGAACGTGGCCATCACGTCACCGTCTTCGAGGCGGCGGGCGAGCCCGGCGGCCAGGTCCGCCTCACGGCGCGCACCAAGCGCCGGGCGGAGATGATCGGCATCATCGACTGGCGCATGGCGCAATGCGCCGCTCGTGACGTGCAGTTCCGCTTCAACACCTTTGCAGAGGCAACGGACGTGCTGGCGGAAAACCCGGACGTCGTCATCATCGCCACCGGCGGCCTGCCCGAGAAGGACATTCTCGAACACGGCAACGAGCTCACGGTCTCCGCCTGGGACATTCTCTCGGGCGACGTGAAGCCCGCCGCCACTGTGCTGCTCTTCGACGATGCGGGCGATCACACCGCGATGCAGGCCGCACAGTTCATCGCCGAGGCCGGTTCGCGGATCGAGATCATGACGCCCGACAGGAGCTTCGCGCCCGACGTCATGGGCATGAACCTCGTGCCCTACATGCGCGCGCTGCAGGACAAGGACGCAAGTTTCACCGTCACCTACAGGGTGCTGGCCGCCGAGCGTCACGGCAACCGGCTGCGCGCCATCATCGGCTCGGATTACGCGAAGGACCTCCGCCTCATGCGCGAGGTGGACCAGATCGTGGTCAACCACGGCACGCAGCCGCTGGCGGATCTCTATTTCGCGCTGAAGCCGCTGTCGGAGAATCTGGGCGCCGTCGATTACGACGCGCTGATCGACGGCCGGCCGCAGGCGCTGGCGGGCGGCCCACAGGGCTTCCACCTCTACCGCATCGGCGACGCGGTCGCCGCCCGCAACACCCACGCCGCCATTTACGACGCGCTTAGGCTCGTGAAGGACATCTGACGGGGCCACTCCCGCTCAATCCACCCGCGAGCAGTCATCAATGGTCGCGCTCGCGCTGAATGGCCTGCGCGGTGAGCATCAGCATTGCGCCCGCCAGCGCGATGTTCTTCATGAAGTGGATCTGCTCCATCGTCCGCTCGAAGCCTTCCAGCTTCCAGTATTGATGGAAGAGAACCGCCGTGAGGATGCAGAACAGCGAGAGGCCGATGAAGCCCAGCGCCTCGGTCTTCCGGAAGAAGAGCATGGCGGGCAGCACCAGCAGCGCCACGATGACGGCAATGGCGAGGAGATTCGGAAACGGCAGCCCGCGCTGGCTGATGTAGCTGACCGTTCCGGCAAAGTCGGGAATCAGCAGGAACACCACGTCCCACCAGAACAGCGCCACGACCATGAGCCTGCCGGCCTCGCGCAGCACTGTTGCAAGCCATGACGGCGTGGCGCCTGAACTCAACTGAACCTCCTGGTCGATACTTGGTTTATTCGCTTGCCGGCTCCCGCCGGTTCACCCGTGGCATGTCCGTGCCGATGCTATAGCCCCTGCCAGAACCTCGCCATCTGCCAGACGATCGGAACGCCCGCCAGCACCATGAAGGGGAAGGTGATCCCGAGGGAGGCGGTCAGGTAGATCGACGGATTGGCGTCCGGGAATGTTGCACGCACGGCGGCCGGCGCGTCGATGTAGCTGGCGGAGGCCGCCACCGCGCCAAGCACGAATGCTGATCCCATCGGCAATCCGGCGAATGTCGCAAGGCCCGTGATGATGAAGCCATTGAGCATGGGCATGATGATGCCGAAGGCCAGCATCCGTCCGCCCACCTTGGCGAACTCCTTCAGGTGCCGTCCGGCGGTCATGCCCATTTCCAGCAGGAAGAGCACGAGGACACCGCGGAAAAGATCGACGAAGAACGGTTCGATCCGCTCGAAATTCGCCTCGCCCGAGGCGGCCCCGATGATGAGGCCGCCGCCGAGCAGCAGGAGGCCGCGCCCCCTCAGGGTTTCCATCAGGATGGCGGACAGCGGCGCGCCGCTCTGACCCTCGGCGCGCGACAATGCCAGGCGGCCATAGAAAAGGGCGACCAGGATGCCAAGCTCCATGAGCGCCACAAGGCCGGTGATGTAGCCCTCCATCGGCGTTCCCATGCTGTCGCCATAGGAACGGGCCACGACGAAGGTTACGGATGAGACCGACCCGTACAATGCTGCAACGCCGGCGGCATTCACGATGCTGAGGCCGATGACGTAGCGGCCAACGATGAAGGCAATCAGCGGGATCAGGATCACCGCCGCGCCGGTCACGGCGATGGCGCCGCCAATGTTCCCGAGGTCGGCCGTTGCCAGTTCGCGCCCGCCCTGCAGCCCGATCGAGAACAGCAGGAAGATCGCGAAGATCCGGATCACCGGTTCGGGGATTTCCAGATCCGATCGGATCAGCGTGGCAAGAATCCCCAGGAGGAAGGCGAGGGTGATGGGGGAAACGAGATTCTCGATGAGGATGCTGTCCACTGCGGGCTCCTGAATTGCTGGCGGCACCCTTCTGCGTGGAAGGAATTGAAAAGAGAAACGCGAAGTGCATATGTGATTTATCTGTTTCGCTGATAGGTTCTTCGATGCATGACGTGGATACAGCCCTGCTCCGCACCTTCGTGCTTCTCGCCCACACGGGCAGCTTCTCGCGCACGGGGGCTCTCATCGGGCGCTCGCAGTCGGCGGTATCCGGGCAAATCCGCAAGTTGGAACAGATTTTTGGGCGGGTCCTGGTACGGCGGGACACCCGCAACGTGAGCCTCACCGTCGAGGGCGAGCGGCTCCTCGTGCATGCCCGGACCATGGTTGCCCAGGCGGATGCGATGCTGGAGCGGTTTCGGTTGCCGGAGGTGTCCGGCGAGGTGCGCTTTGGCAGCCCGGAGGATTTCGCCTCCGCCTATCTGCCGGACATACTGGGGGTGTTCGCGGCGGCCCATCCGGCCGTGGAACTGCATGTGACCTGCCAGCTGACCTTGCCGCTGGTCGAGGAGTTCGAGGC
>JADCDC010000573.1 GCA_020252385.1 Aestuariivirga sp. | reverse complement strand
TCCTCGATACGTCGACGCGCGAGATCGTCAACACGGCCAAGCGGACGGGCGCGCAGGTGAAGGGTCCTGTCCCCCTGCCGACGAGGATCGAGCGGTTCACCGTGAACCGTTCGCCCCACGTCGACAAGAAGAGCCGTGAGCAGTTCGAAATGCGGACCCACCGCCGCCTGCTCGATATCGTCGATCCGACCCCGCAGACTGTCGATGCTTTGATGAAGCTCGATCTGGCTGCCGGTGTCGATGTTGAAATCAAGCTCTGATCCAGAGCTTTGAAGGAGTGAAGCGATGCGTTCTGGTCTCATCGCACAGAAGCTGGGCATGACCCGCATCTACACGGAGGACGGCCTCGTCGTCCCCGTCACGGTGCTGAAGGTCGAGAACTGTCAGGTTGTCGCGCAGAAGACGAGCGACAAGGACGGTTATACTGCCCTGCAGCTCGGTGCTGGCGTTCCGAAGATCAAGCGGCTGACCAAGGCCGAGCGCGGCCATTTCGCCGTCGCCAAGGTCGAGCCGAAGCGGAAGCTGAAGGAATTCCGTGTGTCCCCGGACAACGTCATTCCGGTCGGCGCTGAAATCACTGTCGAGCACTTCGTGCCCGGCCAGTTCGTGGACGTGACCGCGACCTCGATGGGCAAGGGCTTCGCCGGCGGCATGAAGCGCTGGAACTTCGCAGGTCTTCGCGCCACGCACGGCGTGTCGGTGAGCCATCGTTCCATCGGTTCGACCGGTAACCGCCAGGACCCCGGCAAGGTCTTCAAGAACAAGAAGATGCCTGGCCACATGGGTGCTGAAACCGTGACGACGCAGAACATCGTTGTCGTGAAGACCGACACCGGCCGTGGCCTGATCATGGTCAAGGGCTCGGTTCCGGGTGTCAAGGGTGCATGGGTGTCCGTGCGCGATGCGGTGAAGCGCAAGCTTCCCGACTCCGCGCCTAAGCCCGGTGCGTTCAAGCTCCCTGAAGCCGCAGCGCCGGCAGCAGAGTAAGGATTGACGGACATGAAAGCCGACATTCACACCATCGAGGCGAAGACCGCCGGGAGCATCGAGCTCGCCGAGCACATCTTCGGGCTCGAGCCGCGCGCCGACATCATCCACCGCGTGATCCAGTGGCAGCTGAACAAGCGCCAGCAGGGCACGCACCAGGCGAAGTCGCGCGGCGAGATTTCCCGCACCACCAAGAAGCTCGGTCCCCAGAAGGGTTCGGGCGGTGCGCGCCACGGCTCGCGCAAGTCCGGCATCTTCGTCGGCGGCGGCAAGGCCTTCGGCCCCCGCTTCCGCAGCCACGAGACGTCGCTCAACAAGAAGATCCGCGCGCTGGGCCTTCGCCACGCCATCTCGAGCAAGGCCAGGGACCAGTCGCTGGTGATCCTCGACGCCGCGGCCTCCGACGGCAAGACCAAGACGCTGGTTTCCGCCTTCGAGAAGCTTGGCCTCGCCAATGCGCTGATCATTGACGGCGCCAATGTGAACGAGAGCTTCGCAAAGGCCGCCCGCAGCATTCCCAATATCGACGTGCTGCCCGTGCAGGGCATCAACGTCTACGACATTCTGCGCCGCAAGAAGCTGGTTCTCACCAAGGCGGCCGTCGAAGCGCTGGAGGCGCGGTTCAAGTGACCAAGGAACACTACTACGACATCATCAAGAGCCCGGCGATCACCGAAAAGGCGACGCTGGCCTCCGAGCACAACCAGGTCGTCTTCAACGTGGCGCGCACCGCCACGAAGCCCGAGATCAAGAAGGCCGTCGAAGGCCTGTTCGGCGTCAAGGTGAAGGCGGTCAACACGCTCGTCCGCAAGGGCAAGCAGCGCCGCTTCAAGGGGCAGCTTGCCACCTTGAGCGACGTGAAGAAGGCCTATGTGACCCTCGAAGAGGGCCAGCGGCTCGACGTAACGACCGGCCTCTGAGTGGTGAGATAGGACAATGGCACTCAAGACATTCAACCCGACCAGCGCAGGCCGCCGCCACCTGATCCAGGTGGACCGCAGCCAGCTGTGGAAGGGCAAGCCCGTGAAGTCCCTCGTCGAGGGCCTGAGCAAGAACGGCGGCCGCGGCAATGGCGGACGCATCACCACGCGCGGTCAGGGCGGCGGCCACAAGAAGGCCTATCGCCTCGTCGACTTCCGCCGCACCAAGCACGACGTGGCGGCGGTGGTGGAGCGCCTCGAATACGATCCGAACCGGACCGCCTTCATCGCGCTGATCAAGTACCAGGACGGAGAACTCTCCTACATCCTGGCGCCGCAGCGCCTTGCGGTTGGAGACACCGTGGTCTCCGGCAAGTCGGTCGACGTGAAGCCCGGCAATGCCATGCCCCTGGGCGCCATGCCGGTCGGCACCATCGTCCACAACATCGAGACCAAGCCCGGCAAGGGCGGCACGCTCGCCCGCTCGGCCGGCACCTATGCCATGGTCGCGGGCCGTGACCAGGGCTATGTTCTCCTGAAGCTGAAGTCGGGCGAGACCCGCATGATCGACGCCACCTGCATGGCGAGCGTCGGTGCGGTCTCCAACCCCGACCACATGAACGAAGTGGTCGGCAAGGCCGGCCGCAACCGCTGGAAGGGACACCGTCCGATCTCGCGCGGCATCGCGCGCAACCCGGTCGACCACCCGAACGGCGGCCGCACCAACGGCGGCAAGCACTGGGCAACGCCCTGGGGCAAGCCGACGAAGGGTACCAAGACCCGCTCCAACAAGCGGACCCAGAAGTTCATCGTGCGGTCGCGCCACGACCGCAAGAAGTCGCAGTAAGAGGTAGACCGTGACACGCTCTGTATGGAAAGGCCCGTTCGTGGACGGGTACCTCCTCAAGAAGGCGGAAGCCGCTCGCGGCACCGGCGGACGCAGCCAGGCCATCAAGACCTGGTCTCGCCGTTCGACGATCCTGCCCCAGTTCGTGGGCCTGACCTTCCAGGTCCACAACGGCAACAAGTTCATTCCTGTCCTCGTGTCGGAGGAAATGGTGGGCCACAAGTTGGGCGAGTTCGCTCCGACCCGTACCTTCCATGGCCACACCGCCGGCGACAAGAAAGCCGGAGGCAAGTAAGCCATGAGCAAGAAAGCACGCCCGCGCGCCCTGCCGGAGAACGAGGCGAAGGCCGTCACCCGGTCGATCCGCATCTCTCCGCGGAAGCTCAATGACGTGGCCTCGGAGATCCGCGGCATGAAGGTGGACAAGGCGCTGGCCTACCTCACCTTCTCCCGCCGCCGCATCGCCAAGGACGTCAAGAAGACGCTCGAGTCCGCGATCGCCAATGCCGAGAACAACCACGATCTCGACATCAACAACCTGGTCGTCGCCCAGGCCTGGGTGGGCAAGAACCTGGTCATGAAGCGCTGGATGCCCAACGCGCGTGGCCGCGTCGGCCGCATCGAGAAGTTCTTCAGCGAACTGACGATCATCGTGCGCGAAGTGCGTGAAGAGAGCAAGGAGGCCGCCTGATGGGTCAGAAAGTCAATCCGATTGGTCTGCGCCTCGGCATCAACCGCACGTGGGATTCCCGCTGGTTCGCGGGCTCGCGCGAGTACGGCAAGCTGCTGCATGAGGACATCGCGATCCGCGACTACCTCAAGAAGGAGCTGAAGCAGGCCGGCGTCTCCAAGGTGCTGATCGAGCGTCCGCACAAGAAGTGCCGCGTCACCATCTATTCGGCCCGCCCCGGCGTGGTCATCGGCAAGAAGGGTGCGGACATCGAGAAGCTTCGCAAGAAGGTTCAGGAGATGACGGGCTCGGAAGTCCACCTCAACATCGTCGAGGTGAGGAAGCCCGAGATCGACGCCAACCTGGTGGCCGAGAACATCGCCCAGCAGCTCGAGCGCCGCGTGGCCTTCCGCCGTGCGATGAAGCGCGCCGTGCAGTCTGCCCAGAGGATGGGTGCCGAAGGCATCAAGATCACCTGCGCTGGCCGCCTCGGTGGTGCCGAGATCGCGCGCACGGAGTGGTACCGCGAGGGCCGCGTGCCGCTGCACACGCTGCGCGCCGACGTCGACTACGGCACGTCCACCGCCTTCACGACCTATGGCACCAATGGCGTCAAGGTCTGGATCTTCAAGGGTGAAATCCTCGAGCACGATCCGATGGCGCAAGACAAGCGCATGAACGAGCCGGCCGATTCGGGCGCCTCGCGCGGCCGCCGCGACCGCGACGCGGCTTGAGGATTAAGGGTTAGCGAAAATGCTGCAACCAAAGCGTACTAAGTTCCGCAAGGCCTTCAAGGGCCGCATCCATGGCAAGGCCACCAGCTGCAACACGCTGGACTTCGGCTCCTTCGGCCTCAAGGCCGTCGAGCCCGACCGCCTGACCGCGCGCCAGATCGAGGCCGCCCGCCGCGCGCTTGCGCGTGGCATGAAGCGTGCCGGCCGCATCTGGATCCGCGTCTTCCCGGACGTCCCGGTGTCGAAGAAGCCCGCCGAAGTCCGCATGGGCTCCGGCAAGGGTTCGACCGAGTACTGGGCGGCCCGCGTCAAGCCCGGCCGCGTGCTGTTCGAGATCGACGGCGTGCCGCGCGAAGTGGCCGAGGAGTCGCTCGGCCTCGCCGCCGCCAAGCTCCCCATCAAGACGCGCTTCGTCGCGCGCCTGGGCGAATGAGAGGGATGACCGAGATGAAGGCCAGGGACATCCGCGCCATGACCAATGACCAGGTCAAGGACGAAATCCTCAAGCTCAAGAAGGAGCAGTTCAACCTGCGCTTCCAGCGGGCGACGGGGCAAGTTGAGAACACCGCGCGCATCCGCCAGATCCGCCGCGACATCGCCCGTCTGAAGACGGTGCAGTCGCAGCAGGCCGCCGCGAAGTAGGAGAGAGAAGAATGCCGAAGCGCATCCTGCAGGGCGTCGTGGTGAGCGACAAGAACGACAAGACCATCGTGGTGCTCGTCGAGCGCCGCCTGCGCCACCCCGTTCTGAAGAAGACCGTGCGTCTGTCCAAGAAGTACCACGCGCACGACGAGAAGAATGAGGCCAAGTCCGGCGACATCGTCAGGATCCAGGAGACGCGCCCGCTGTCCAAGCAGAAGCGCTGGTCCTTGGTCGAGAAGGTCGCCGCGGGTCAGGCATAAAGAGAACAGGGGCCCTTGGGGTTCCAGAGTGAACGGGTGATCAGATGATCCAGCAAGAAACCAATCTCGATGTGGCGGACAATTCCGGCGCCCGCCGGGTCCAGTGCATCAAGGTGCTGGGCGGCTCGAAGCGGAAGTACGCCTCCGTCGGCGACATCATCGTGGTGTCGGTGAAGGACGCGATCCCGCGTGGCCGCGTCAAGAAGGGCTCGGTGATGAAGGCCATTGTGGTGCGGACCGCCAAGGACATTCGCCGTCCGGACGGTTCGGTGATCCGCTTCGACCGCAACGCGGCCGTGCTGATCAACGCCCAGGGCGAGCCGGTCGGCACCCGCATCTTCGGGCCCGTGCCGCGCGAGCTGCGCGCCAAGAACCAGATGAAGATCATTTCGCTTGCACCGGAGGTGCTTTGATGTCGGCGAAGCTGAAGATCCGGACGGGCGACAAGGTTGTCGTCATCACCGGCCGGGACAAGGGAAAGCAGGGTGAGGTCATCCGCACCATCCCGTCCGAGAACCGCGCCGTGGTGCGCGGCGTGAACGTGGCCAAGCGCCACCAGAAGCAGACGGCGGCCCAGGAGGGCGGCATCGTCTCCAAGGAACAGCCGATCCACGTGTCCAACCTGGCTCTGCGCGACCCCAAGGACGGCAAGCCGACCCGCATTGGCTACAAGACCCTCGGTGACGGCAAGAAGGTGCGCGTCGCCAAGCGTTCGGGAGAAGTGATCGATGGCTAAGGAAGAGGCAAAGAAGGCGCCGGCCAAGAAGCCCGCCGCCGAAGGCAAGGCCGAGCCGAAGAAGGCGAAGGGCGAGAAGTCCGCGCCCGCCGCCAAGGCCGCTCCGGGTTCGGAAGCGGTGCCGGCCGGCTACGTGCCGCGCCTGCGCAAGCATTATGACGAGGTCGTGCGCCCGGCTCTGATCAAGGAGTTCGGCTACGAGAATGCCATGCAGGTGCCGAAGATCACCAAGATCGTGCTGAACATGGGTGTTGGCGAGGCGACTCAGGATTCGAAGCTGGTGCAGGTCGCCGCGGCGGAACTCGAGAAGATCGCGGGCCAGAAGCCCGTCATCACCAAGTCCCGCAAGGCCATCGCGCAGTTCAAGATCCGTGAGAACCTGGCGATCGGCACCAAGGTGACGCTCCGCAAGGTGCGCATGTATGAGTTCCTCGACCGCCTCATCAACATCGCGCTGCCGCGCGTGCGTGACTTCCGCGGGCTGACCGACCGGTCCTTCGATGGGAACGGCAACTATGCCTTCGGCATCAAGGAGCACATCATTTTCCCGGAGATCGACTACGACAAGATCGATCGCGTCTGGGGCATGGACGTCATCATCTGCACCACGGCCAAGTCCGACGCCGAGGCCCGCGCGCTGATCGACGCCTTCAACTTCCCGTTCCGCAAGCCGGCCCGCAAGGCCGCCTGAAACTGATCAAGCTGAGGTAGAGCCCATATGGCCAAGACGAGCTCGGTAGAAAAGAACAACCGCCGCCGCAAGCTGGTGAAGCAGTACGCCAACAAGCGTGCGAAGCTGAAGGCGATCATCCAGAACAAGGCCGCCCCCATCGAGGAGCGTTTCGCCGCCCAGCTGAAGCTTGCCGAGCTGCCGCGCAACTCCGCCAAGAACCGGATCCGCAACCGTTGCGAGGTTACGGGCCGTCCGCGTGCCTATTATCGCAAACTTAAGATGTCGCGTCTGGCGCTTCGCGAGATGTCCAACCAGGGCCTGATCCCTGGCATGGTCAAGTCGAGCTGGTAACAGATACGGACTTCAGGAGAGAAGAATGAGTGTGAATGATCCGATCGGCGACATGCTCGCTCGCATCCGGAATGCGCAGGAGAGGGGCAAGTCCAAGGTGGCCGTCCCCCACTCCAAGCTGCGTGAGAACGTTCTGAACGTGCTCCAGGGCGAGGGCTTCATCCGCGGCTTCGCCGTGGTGCAGCAGGGCAACAACAAGGCCGAGATCGAAGTCGAGCTGAAGTATTTCGACGGCGCGCCGGTCATCCGCGAGCTGCGCCGCGTGTCGAAGCCCGGCCGCCGCGTCTATGCCTCGGTGACCACGCTCCCCACCGTCTTCAACGGACTCGGCATCTCCATCCTGTCGACGCCGAAGGGCGTCATGTCGGACGCCGACGCCCGCGCGCAGAACGTGGGCGGCGAAGTCCTCTGCACCGTGTTCTGAGGTAGCTCAAGATGTCTCGTATCGGTAAGAAACCAGTTCCCGTTCCGGCCGGCGTCACCGTCAACCTTGCAGGCAGCAACGTGTCGGTGAAGGGCCCCAAGGGCGAACTCAAGTTCGTTCTCACCGACCAGGTGATCGCGAAGATGGAGCAGGGCGCCGTCAAGGTCGATCCCAAGGACAAGACCAAGCTGTCGCGCTCCGCCTGGGGCATGTCGCGCACCATGATCTCCAACATGATCAAGGGCGTGAGCGAGGGCTACTCGAAGTCACTCGAGATCACCGGCGTCGGCTACCGCGCCGCTGTGCAGGGCAAGGTGCTGAACCTGGCGCTCGGCTACAGCCACGACATCAATTATCCGATCCCGGATGGCATCGACATCAAGACGCCGAAGCCCACGGAAATCGTGATTACCGGCATCGACAAGCAGCGCGTCGGCCAGGTGGCCGCCGAGATCCGCGAGTTCCGCGGCCCCGAACCCTACAAGGGCAAGGGCGTGAAG
>JADCDC010000572.1 GCA_020252385.1 Aestuariivirga sp. | reverse complement strand
GGATTGCGGCTCCTGCCATGGTCTGACGCGGAAAGGCGGCCTTGGTCGGCCCATCACCCCGCAGGCGTTGGCGGATGCCGACCCCGAAGCGATTGCCGGCATCATCCTCGACGGCGTGCCCGGAACCGCGATGCCGCCCTGGCGGCCGCTTATCACCGAAGACGAAGCCCTCTGGATGGCCAACTATCTGAAAGGCGGAAATCACAAATGATCCAGAGACGGGCCATAATAGCCGTTGCAGCAATGTGGGCACTCGCCCTTGCGGTACCAGCCAATGCGGGCGATCCCTGCTGCGCCACCGGAGATCTTGGCCTCGTCGTCGAGCGCGCCTCAGGCTCGCTAGTGGTCGTGGACCGTTCGGAGCACGCGGCTGTTGGACGGATCGAGGGGCTCGGCGATCTCTCGCACGCAAGCATCACCTATTCTCCGGATGAGCGCCATGCCTATGTTTTTGGCAGGGATGGCGGGCTGACGAAGGTCGACATCTTGACGCGTAAAATCGTGAAGCGCGTGGTGCAGGCTGGGAACTCCATCGGCGGCGCGATTTCGGATGATGGCGAGCTCGTTGCGGTCTCGAACTACGAACCGGGGGGCGTGCGCGTCTTCGATGCGGAAACGCTGGGTATTGTAGCCGACATTCCCGCTGGCGCCAAGACCATCGGTTTGGCCGATGCGCCGGGACGCCGTTTCATCTGGAGCCTGTGGGACACAGGCGAGACGTGGATCGCGGATTTCTCGGGCGAGAAGTTGTTGCTGACCAAACTCGCTGACGTGGGCAAGAACCCGTTTGACGCTGTGCTGACCGATGATGGCCGCACCTATCTCGTCGGCCTCTTCGGCGAGAAGGGCGTGACTGCCATCGACCTCTGGGCCGATGAGCCGAAGCCGGTGCGGTTCCTCAAGGACTATGGCAAGACTTCCGATGACCTGCCGGTCTACAAGATGCCGCATCTGCAGGGCTGGGCCTTTACGGACGGCCAGTTCGTGCTGCCCGCCGTCGGGGCTCATGAACTTTTATGGGTGGATCGCGGCACGCTGGAGCCCACAGGCCGAACGCCAGTTCATGGCCAGCCCGTGTTCATCATCGCGCAGCCCGCAAGCCCCTATGTCTGGGTGAACTTCGCGACCCCGCTGAATGACACCGTGCAGGTGGTCGACAGCCGCACACACCAGGTGGTTAAGAGCATCGTGCCCGGACCTGCCGTGCTTCACATGGAGTTCGCGCCGCGCGGGGCTGAAGTTTGGATTTCTGTGCGCGATTCGAACAAGGTACTGATCTATGACACCCACAGCTTCCGGCAGATCGGCGAGATTGAAGCCCAAAGCCCATCCGGCATCTTCTTCACGGCGCGGGCACACCGCACGGGGCTATGAACAAGATGCAACGCCTCGATCCTCTCGACCGGAGTCTGCTCGACGAATTCCAGCGCGATCTGCCGCTCGTCTCGCGGCCCTTCGCAGCCATGGCCGATACGCTCGAGACCAGTGAGACGGTGGTCATCGCACGGCTTTCAGCCCTGCAGGATGCAGGACTCGTCGCGCGGGTGGGCGCCACGGTGCAACCAAACACGGCGGGGTCTTCTACGCTCGCCGCCCTCGCGGTGCCCGAACACCGGATCGAGGAGGTGGCTGCAATCATCGGCGATGAGCCAGGCGTCAACCATTCCTATCTACGCGAGGACGAGTGGAACCTTTGGTTCGTGCCCACTGCCCCCACGGCCCGCGAACTGGCGGGAAGCCTTGAGCGGATCGCCAGGCGAACCGGCCTTCGCGTTCTCGACCTGCCGCTAGTTCGCCCTTTCAACATCGATCTGGGCTTCCGTCTCACGGGCCCCCGCCAGACGTTGCGCAGCAAGACCCCGCCCGATCCGGCTGCAATTCTTCCCGGCGACCGGCCCATCCTTCAAGCCATGGCCGAGGGGCTTGCGCTGACGCCCCGCCCCTTCGCACAGCTTGCAGAACGCCTGAAGTCAAGCGAGATCCACGTCATTGAACGGCTGGCGGCGTTATCGGCGTCAGGCATTCTCACGCGGATCGGCGTCATCGTGCGTCACAGGGCGATCGGATGGCGGTCGAACGCCATGGTGGTGTGGGACCTGCCCCAGGAGCGAATCGAAACGGCAGGACTGGCGCTCGCAGGGCTTCCCGGTGTCACGCTCTGCTATCAACGGCGGACGGTTCCCGGCATCTGGCCCTTCGGGCTGTTCAGCATGATTCACGCGCGCTCACGCCAAGAGGCCCTTGACGTACTCGGCGCTGGTGCGGCCCTGCCGGAACTTTCGGGCGCTTATCATCGCACACTGTTTTCGACGCGCTGCTTCAAGCAGACTGGAGCACTCGTCCATCGCGAGGAGGCTGCCACATGAGACGCAATCCCTTGTCGCCCGAAGCGCTGGACGCGGCGGACCGTGCCATCATCAATGCGTTACAGGAGGGATTTCCCCTATCGCATCATCCATTCGCGGAAGCAGGTGCTTCACTGGGGTTGAGCGAGGAGGTGTTGATCGAGCGAGTCGGACGCCTGCGTGAACTGGGCGTCATCACGCGCTTTGGCCCATTCTTCGATGCGGAGGCGATGGGCGGTGCCTTCTGCCTTTGCGCGATGGCAGTTCCGCGGGAGCGTTTTGATGAGGTCGTGACTTTGGTCAATGCACACCACGAGGTGGCGCATAATTATGAACGCAGTCACCACCTGAACATGTGGTTCGTGCTGGCCTGCGAGAAATCCAGCGGAATTGCAGAGGTGGCGGACAACATCGAACGGGAGACAGGGCTCGCAGTCCTGCGCTTTCCGAAGCTGAAAGAATTCTTCATCGGGTTCCGGGTTGCCGCATGACCATTGACGCCACCGACCGCAGATTGATCGCCGCTACGCAGGGCGGGCTGCCACTCACGCCGGAGCCCTACTCCGAAGTGGCAAACTGGCTGTCGCTGACCGAGAACGAGGTCCTCAGCAGGCTGAGCGCAATGCTGGAGAAGGGCGTGATCCGCCGCATCGCGCTGGCGCCCAATCATTATGCGCTGGGCATGACCGCGAACGGCATGAGCGTGTGGAACGTGGATGATCAGGTGGCCGAGACCCTCGGCGCGGAAGTGGGAAACCTCGGTTTTGTGTCTCACTGCTATCTCCGCCCGCGCGCGCTGCCTGAGTGGCCCTATAACCTGTTTGCCATGGTCCACGGTGCCACGCGTGAAGAGGTAGAGGTGAAGCGAGCGAAAATCGCGATCCTTCTTGGACCTTCCTGCAGAGGAAGCGACATTCTCTATTCAACGCGCATCCTCAAGAAGACGGGATTGCGCCTCAAGGATCCGGGAGCCTGAACCATGTTCCGCCTCACCAACTACATGCATCAGATCGTGGAGCCGACACCAGTGCGGCTCCGCCGGGGCTTCGCGCAAGATGGCGAGACAGTGAAGCCCGTGGTGATCTGGAATCTCACGCGACGCTGTAACCTCCGTTGCCGGCACTGCTACACGACGTCCGCCGACATCCCCTTCCCCGGCGAACTCACGCACGAACAGGCGATGGGCGTTCT
>JADCDC010000571.1 GCA_020252385.1 Aestuariivirga sp. | reverse complement strand
GGAGCCGCCCCGCAGCATGGCGGTGGCGAATTCCCGCTGCGCGCGCTTGCGGTGGGCGGGCGAGATGCGCTCGGCCAGCATCTCACGCGTGGGCTGACCCTGAGCAGGGTCCAGCCCATAGAGAGCGAACATCTCGGGCGACCAGTGCAGTTCGCGCCGCATGAGGTCGAAGTCCCAGGCGCCGGCCCTCGCACTCCGGAGCGCCAGCCTGAGACGCGCCTCGTTCTCGCGCAGCTGCTCGGTCTGGCGCCTGCGGTCGGTCACGTCGCGCGCGATCGTCGAGGCGCCGACGACCAGCCCCTGCGGGTTGAGGATGGGCGAGACCGAGACCGCCACGTGGATGCGGCGGCCAGTGCGGTGGAGCCTCACGGATTCATGCGAGGCCACCGGCTGTCCGGTGCGCAGGGTGTTGAGGATGTTGATCTCATCATGCTCGCCGTCTTCCGGGATTAGGACCCAGATCGACTGCCCGATCATTTCCGCCGCGCTGTAGCCGAACAGGCGCTCCGCACCCATGTTCCAGCTGGTGATGACACCGCGCAGCGTCTTGGCGATGATCGCCTCCTCGGAAGATTCGACGATCGCCGCCAGCCGGGCGGTGGCCTCCTCCGCGGCCTTCCTTTCCGTGATGTCGATCATCACCCCGAAGGACTCGAGCGGCCCACCATCCAGGCGCGGCACGATCTCGCCGCGCGAGAGGATCCAACGGACCTGCTGGGCGGGCGACAGGAGCCGGAACTCGACCTCCATGCGGCGGCCCTGGCTCTGTGCCTCCTCATGCGCCTGGCGCCAGGCGGCACGGTCATCCGGATGGATGGCATCCTCGAGCGCGCGCGGCGTTCCGTCGAAGCCCTGGCGCTCGATCTGCAGAAGGGAGAGGAGCTCGTCGGTGCAGGTGAAGCGGCCGGCCGCCACGTCGAAGTGCCATGCCGCCATGCGGGCGGCCTCGAACACGACGGAGCGGAGCTGGGCCGCCTGCCGCAATTCGCGCTCGGCGCCGATCCGCGCCGACACATCGATGATGGCGCCGCGGATGCCGGTCAGGCGGCCTTCGCCATCGAAGTCGCCCGAGCCGCGATCCAGCACCCAGGCGGGTGCGGCGGAGGCAGCACCGCCGAGCCGGTATTCGACCTCGAAACGCGGAGCGGCAGGCTTGAGGTTGCGCTGCAATTCGAGATAACGGGCGTGGTCGGCGGGATCGATGGCGTCAAGCCAGGCCGCCGCCGGGCCGGCCGGCGGGACGCCAAGGATGTCGTCGCAGTTTTCGGAGCGCTTCATGATGCCGCTGGCGCTGTCGATCGAATAGTACACGACCCGCGCGACACGCAGCGCCTCACGTGCCCAGTCCACCCCACCCTCAGGCACCGCCGTCCCCCCGGGACCTTTCAGTCCACCATTCATTCCGCCGGATTTTCCGGCTGCAGAAGCCCAACGCGATTCACGCATACTCACCCACCCCGGAGCGCAGAATGCGCCCTCCGGCGCCGGACCCCATGGGCTCCGGCACATGCGCAACGCAGCGGGGTGGAGTTCTGTTCCTCCACCCCGCTGCGGCCGTCATAGCGAAAGCACGAGGATGAAAGCGATGACGACGCCGGCAAGCCCGAAGATCAACACGTAGATGTTGTAGCCAGGTTGCGCCTGCCGCGCTTCCGTCGTGCCGAGTTCGATCTTCCTGTCTTCCCCGTCGCGGCCGGGTCTGATCCGCATCAGCGGGCCGGGGTCAGATCAACGTGCCGGCGCGCCGTCGTGCTGTGGGCATGCGCGTGGTGGTGGACGTGATCGCGCTGGGCGGGAAGCTGCAGCACGCGGGCCCGCTGCCCCTCATGCAGAAGCGACAGCTTGATGATCCGGCCATCCGCGAGTTCGATCGCGTCGTGGTGGGTATGCGGGTTGTCGAGGTCGACCTGGCGGAACCGCGCGAGGCTCGCGTCAGCCATGTTGTAGCCCATGCGGGCCTTGATGAAATTCACCACATAGCCCCAGAGGCCGTTGTAACGGACCGGCTCCTCGAAGGCGAGTTCGGTGCCCGGAAGAAGGCACACGGCGACGCCCGCCTCGTTCTCGGCACAAAAGCCGCGCGTGGGGGTCATCGGAAAGCTGCTCGTCACCAGTTTGTCGCCGACTTCGGCGGCGCGGCTGATCTGATTTTCCAGGCTGTAGTCGCACATCGAAACACCTCTGAGCGTTGTGAGCCGTCCGGTCCCGAACCCTTCGTTCGTTTCGAGAGAACGTCACGCCGCAATGAATGTTCCTGCCCGCCGGCACAGGACAGCACCGGAAGATTCGACGGCTCTAGCGCGGCTGGCCCTTGCGGTTCAGCGCTTCGAGGAGCGCGGCGCCCAGGCTTCCGCTCTCGCTTCGCTGGGCCGGCCGGGCGCTGGCGTGGCGCGCCGCCTGGCGGGCCTCCTCGGGGCTTGCCTTCTGCTGGCGCGCCGGAGCACCGCCATCCTTGCGCATGCTGAGGCCGATGCGGTTCCTGGCCACGTCCACCTCGACGACGCGCACCCGCACGATGTCGCCCGCCTTCACCACCTCGTGCGGATCCTTGACGAAGCGGTCGGCGAGCTGGCTCACATGCACCAGCCCGTCCTGGTGCACGCCGATGTCGACGAAGGCGCCGAAGGCCGCCACATTGGTCACCGTTCCTTCGAGCGACATGCCGGGCTTCAGGTCCTTGATGGTCTCGACACCTTCCGCGAAGGACGCCGTCCTGAAGGTCGGACGCGGATCGCGCCCGGGCTTCTCGAGTTCCGACAGGATGTCCTGCACGGTGGGCAGGCCGAAGTCCTCGCTCACGAAGTCCTGGGGCTTCAGACTGCGCAGCGCCCTGGTGTCGCCCATCAGGCTGCGGATGTCGCGGCCGCAGGCTGCAACGATGCGGCGCGCCACGCCATAGGCCTCGGGGTGGACGGCGGAGGCATCGAGCGGCTCCTCGCCGTCGCGGATCCTGAGGAAGCCCGCCGCCTGCTGGAACGCCTTGGGGCCGAGGCGCTGCACCTTGAGGAGATCCTGCCTGGCGCGGAAAGCACCATTGGCCTGGCGGTAGTCCACGATTGCCTCGGCAAGCCCCGGCCCGAGGCCCGACACATGGGCGAGCAGCGCGGCGGAGGCCGTGTTGAGATCAACACCCACCGCGTTGACCGCATCCTCCACCACCGCCTCGAGCGAGCGGCCGAGCCGGTGCTGGTCGACGTCATGCTGGTACTGGCCGACGCCGATCGACCTCGGCTCGATCTTCACGAGTTCCGCCAGCGGATCCTGCAGCCGCCTGGCGATCGACACCGCGCCGCGGAGCGACACGTCAAGCTCCGGGAATTCGCGCGCGGCGAGCTCCGAGGCGGAATAGACGGAGGCGCCCGCCTCCGAGACCACCACCTTGGTGGGCGCCTTCGCATCCTTCGGCAGCAAGGCAAGCGCCTCGGCGACGAAACGTTCCGTCTCGCGGCTGGCCGTGCCGTTGCCGATGGCGATGAGGTCCACCTTGTGCTGG
>JADCDC010000570.1 GCA_020252385.1 Aestuariivirga sp. | reverse complement strand
TGAAGTCGGCGTTCCACTCCGTGCGCCGGCAGCCGAACCAGTATGGCGTCTCCTCCTGCCACGGCGTGCCAGAGAACTTCCGCACCAGCAACTGCTGCGCCGCCTTCGAATACCGCTCATGCCCGCCGTGCCAGTTGCAGCCATAGCGCGTCGTCTTCACGGCCAGCGCCAACGCCTCCGGCGCGCCATCCTTGCCGCGTGAATTCCGGCCCCAGCGCACGGCCTGTTCGGTGAGCCGCTTGGGCGCCTGGTCGATCCGGCTAAGCTCCCGGATTTCCTTCCAGTTCACGGCCTTGACCATGGGATGGGACTTGAGCACCTGATCGCGCTTTTCAGCCAGCGCAGCGCGCAGTTCCGGGTCGAATACGGCGCTGAGGCGCCGCATCTGGTAGCCGTCTTCGGGCGGCATGCCGGTCGTATCGTCGGCCTGCTTGCGCAGCGCCAGAAGCTGCCGGTCGGGCTCGAACGGGCACCACCAGTTCTTGTCATTGGGGTTCCAGCCATCGATCTCGGTGAAGCTCTCAGGCCTGATGCTTTCGACCTGCCAGCTGCCCGGCATGGCGACCAGGATGTTGAAGGCGGGGCTCCGCAATATGGTTAACATGCGCTGGTTGCGTGGTGAAATGTCCGGATAATCCGCTTTCACCTTGTCCGCTATCGCCTTGATTTCCGGATTCAATTCGTGAAGCTTCGCAAGCTTGTCGCCATCCACCCGGCGCACCAGCCCATAGTCCCTCGTCCACGCCGCGCGTGCGAACAGCGCCCGGTCGGCCGCGCTGAATTGAGGATCATCCGCCAGCGCCCACAGCGCCTTCGACGGCAGGAAGTTGAAGGTCACGTCGGCCGCCGGATCGCTGTTCAGGAGCACCGCCTGTTTCCACGCGGCCTCATCCTCCGCAATCAGCGCCAGGAGTGAAGCGTAACGATTGCGATCGGCGCTGACCTCGTCCGACGAGAGACCCTTGAGCAGGTCCGGCGTGATCAGCCGGTCGCGCAGCTTGCGCGCCTCCTCCACCTGGCCCTGGGCCGCGAGATATTGCGCCAGGTTGAAGAGCGCCCCCATGCTGTAGGCCCTGGCCTGCTTGAACGGAACGGCCTCGAGCCCCGCAATGGCCTCGTCGAGATTTCCGCCCATGGCCGAGACGCGCACCGCATGGGCGAGCAGGAAGCCCGCGGCAGCCGTTTCCGGTGCCGTGCCGCAGCTCTTCTCCGCCGCCGCCATGGCGGCCTTCGCCCTGTCCCAGACCAGGGCGCGCACGCCTTCATTCGGATTGGCTGCCAGCACGGTCAGCATGTCCCGCGGCAAGCCTTTGAGATTGCTGCCCGATGGCTGAACGGCGAGCACCTTGTCGAGATAACCCGCCAGATGCGCCTGCCACTTGCCGCCAACAAGGCTCCAGGGCGCCAGGGTGAAGGGCTCGTTGGCCGATTGGCCGGCCATCATCCACAGCGCCATCGGGTGCTGGCGGGAGGCATCGACGAGCGACTTCGAGATCGTGGGATCCTCCGGCAGCGTGCCGTCGAGCCACCAATCGCCGTCCTTCTTGCGCACGCCGACGAAATCGATGTCGGTCAATGCCATGGCGTATTCGCGCTTCAGGTCCTCGCTGGCGAGGATCTTGTCGGCGGGTGTTTCGAGCGTCGCGATGGCACCGTCGATCAGGCTCGTCCAGCCCGCCGCGGTGTCTTCCTGATTGGCAATGTAGCCCAGCAATTCCCGGGTGATGGTGTGCACCGACACGAGGGATGGATCGGCCAGGATGGCATTGGCCTCCTGGCGCGCCGCCTGGGGCTGCTTGGCATTGGCCAGCAGGTTGGCGACGTTGTAGCGGGCCGCGGCCCGGTGCTGTGAATTCGATTGTCCGATGGCGCGGAACAGCGGGATCGCCTTTTCCTTGTCGCGGTAGAAGGCGATCGAGGCTTCCTGATAGGCGCGGTCCATGGCCTGGCGGTTGGCAAAGGTGGCCTCGGCTTCAAGCGGCGGCGGCAGGGCGACATCCCCCTGCTCGCTGCTGCAGGCACGCATGACCTGCTCCTGCGCGAGCAGCCACTGCTTCACGTAAGGATGGTCCTTGCCCAGCGCATTGACGCGCTTTTCCAGCACGGAGAGCGGATAGCCGATCCGGCAGTTCCAGCTCACGCCTTGAAGGTCCTGCGATTCCGGCATGATCTCGGCGGTGAGCGTGCGCCACCGTTCCTTGGCGGCCCAGGTATCGCCACCGGCGTCGGTGGGCTCGATCATGGGATCGCCGAGACCCTGCAGCACCCGCCAGTTCAGCGCGCTGAACGGCTCCGCCGCATAGCGATCGACGGCCTCGGCAAGCTTCGCGGGGTCGCAGCTGGCCTGTGCCAGGGCGGGTCCGGTGAGAAGTGCCAACGACAAGAGGCTCGCGGCAATGGATTTCATCATGGTTGTCCCTCCCCAGCGATTCAGAAGCTGAGTTCCATTCCATCATAGGCCGGTTCGACCCTGGCCGGAAGTTCCCGCAGCAGCGTCTCGTAATCGAGGTCGACGTGCATGTTGGTGATGACGGCGCGCTTGGGCTTGAGACGCGCAATCCATTCAAGCGTCTGCGGAAGGCTCCAGTGGCTGGGGTGCCTGGTGCGCCGCAAGCCGTCGACGATCCACAGGTCGAGGTTCTCGAGAGCGCTCATGCTGTGCGCCGGAACGCCATCAATATCAGGGGTATAGGCCATGCCGCCGATGCGGAAGCCAAGGGCGTCGATGCTGCCGTGATGGACCTCGAAGGGCAGGGCCGTGATGCTGCCCCCTGCCCCGTCGATGGTCACGGCCCGCCCTGCCTGCAGGGCGTTGAGGTTGAGGATCGGCGGATAGTCGCTGCCCGGCGGGGAGTAAAAGCAATAGGCGAAGCGGGTGGTCAGCATGCGGCCCGTGGCGTCGTCCGCCCACACCTCGACGCGCGCACGGCGCATCAGGAAGAAGGCCCGGAGGTCGTCGATGCCATGGGTGTGGTCGGCGTGCTCATGGGTGAAGAGCACGCCGTCGATGTCAGCAACACCAGCGGAGAGCATCTGTTCGCGAAGGTCTGGCGAGGTGTCGATGAGGACGCGTGTTTCGCCCGCGGGACCCTTCAGGGAGATCAGCGCGGAGCAGCGGCGGCGGCGGTTCCTCGGGTTCGCGGGATCGCATTTTCCCCAGTCATTCCCGACCCTTGGCACGCCCGCCGAGGATCCGCAGCCGAGGATGGTGATGCGCTGGCTCATGCGTCGGCGGCGTAGCGGGCGGGTCGCGGCACCTTGGCGAAGAGGCGGAAGAAATTGTCGCTGGTGATGCGGGCCATCTCCGCCGGGGCCAGCCCCCTCACCTCTGCCAATGTCTCAAGTGTTTTCATCAAATAGGCGGGTTCATTGGATTTTCCGCGATAGGGTACCGGCGCCAGATACGGCGAGTCGGTTTCCACGATGATGCGGTCCAGCGGCAGCGCGGCGGCCGTCTCGCGCAGGTCTGCCGCCGTCTTGTAGGTGAGGATGCCGGAGAAAGAGACGTAACCCCCCATTTCCACAGCAAAATCCGCCAGCCGGCGGTGCGAGGTAAAGCAATGGAGAAGGGGCGTGAAGCTGCCCCTGCCCTGGCCCGCGGCGAGGATCGCCATGGTGTCGTCCTCGGCCTCGCGGCTGTGGATGACGAGCGGCAGGCCGGTTTCGATGGCGGCGTCGATGTGGACGCGGAAGCCCTCCGCCTGGGCGGCGCGCGGGCTGAAATCGTAATGATAGTCGAGGCCGACCTCGCCGATGCCCACGCATCTGGGGTGGCGGGCGAGTTCGGCGAGCTCAGCCGCGGTCACCTCCGGCTCCTCATGCGCGTTGTGAGGATGGGTGCCCACGGTGCAGAAAACACTAGGATTTTCTTCCGCGATCCGAAGCAGCCGGTCGAAGCGGTGGACGCGCGAGGAAATCGATACCATGAGCCCCACGCCCGCCGCCTCGGCACGCGCCAGCACCGCCGGCAGCTGCTCATCCATGCCATCGAAGTCGAGATGGCAATGGCTGTCGACCGCCAGCACGCTCACGCCTTCTCGTCCTCGACATAGCGCGGGAAGATGGCCCGCGGTGCGGGAAGCGGCGTTCCCGGCACCAACCGCTTGCTCAATTCCGCGAAGCCTTGTGGTTGGTTTTCGATGCCAAGAAGTTGCAAAAGTGTAGCCGCGGATGCCGGAATGTAGGGTTGCGACATGATGCCGATGATGCGCAAGGTTTCGGCCGTGACATAGAGAACTGTCAACATCCTGGACGGATCTGTCTTCTTCAGGGCCCATGGTTCCTGCGCGGCAAAGTAGCGGTTTGCCTCCGCAACAACACGCCAGATTGCATCGAGCGCCTTGTTGATGGAATGCGTTTCATGCGCCGCTCTCGCCTCGGCCAGAATGCCGTCCGCCAGGCCGAGGATCTCGCGGTCGGCCTCGGTCAGGGGCCCACATTCGGGAACGACCCCGCCGCAGTTCTTGGCGATCATCGAGAGCGAGCGCTGGGCGAGATTGCCGAGATCGTTCGCGAGATCCGCGTTGATGCGGTTGACGATGGCCTCGTGGCTGTAGTTGCCGTCCTGGCCGAAGGGCACCTCGCGCAGGAAGAAGTAGCGCGTCTGGTCGACGCCGTAGGCCTTCACGAGATCGGAAGGCGAGACGACGTTGCCCACCGACTTCGACATCTTCTCGCCGCGGCTGAACAGGAAGCCGTGCACCACGATCTGATCCGGCACGGGGAGGCCGGCGGAGAGCAGGAAGGCGGGCCAGTAGATGGCATGGAAGCGGGTGATGTCCTTGCCGATCACATGGGCCGAGGCCGGCCAGAAATGGGCGCGCGGCGCGTTCGTATCCGGAAAGCCCGTGGCGGAGAGATAGTTGGTGAGGGCGTCGACCCAGACATACATCACGTGCTTCGGGTCATCCGGCACCGGGATGCCCCAGTCGAAGGTGGTGCGCGAGACCGAGAGATCGTTGAGGCCGCGCTTCACGAAGGCGACGATCTCGTTGCGGTAGCTCTCGGGCGTCACGAAGTCGGGGCGCTTCTCGTAGAGTTCGAGGAGCTTGTCGGCATAGGCCGAGAGGCGGAAGAAATAGCTCTCCTCCTCCACCCATTCGACCGGCGTGCCGGTCTTGAGGGCGAAGCGGCGGCCGTCGCGCTCCTCGATCTCGTCCTCGCCGTAATAGGCTTCGTCGCGGACCGAGTACCAGCCGGAATACTTGGACAGGTAGATGTCGCCGTTGGCGGCCATGCGGCGCCAGACCTCCTGGACGGAAGCCTTGTGGCGCGGCTCGGTGGTGCGCAGGATGTCATCGGCGCGGGCATTGAGTTCCTCGCCCATCGCCTCGAACTGGGCGGCGGTGCGGTCGGCGAGGGCAAGGGGCGTCAGCCCCTCGCGCGCGGCCGTCTGCTGCATCTTCTGGCCGTGCTCGTCCATGCCGGTGACGAACAGCACGTCATAGCCATCGAGCCGCTTGAAGCGCGCGATGGCATCGGTCGCGATCCGCTCATAGGCGTGGCCGATGTGGGGGGCGCCATTGGCATAGGGAATGGCGGTGGTGATGTAGAATTTCGGTTTCGACATGGGACCTGATCTAGAGAAGCTTGCGGCCAAATGCATCCGGTTTTGAGGGGTTGGGCATCATTTACAGGCTGGCTGCCGGTTGAGCCACCCCCTCACCCTGCCCTCTCCCCCACATGCG
>JADCDC010000057.1 GCA_020252385.1 Aestuariivirga sp. | reverse complement strand
GCACGGAATGTGAGCCTGTCCACGGTGGATTTGCCCGCGGCGGCGCTGCATGTGCAGGTGGTGAAGAGAAGGGTGTGGTGACGCGCTGCAAGCCCCCGGCGAAGACGCCACCATCAGCCGGGACAGGCTGCCGCTGGCGTCCAGGGCCTTCAGGACGGTTGAGAGGGCGCGCTGGGGCTGGTCGATATATCAAAATTGAGCGGTCTGGCTCCTTTTCAGCCGCATTTGCTTTACGGCGAGCCATAAGCCTTTCGGTTACCCAAGCCACCACTATGCTTCCCTGGATACAAGCTGCACAGAATTTCAGCAGCAATCTCTGGCCGCAAAGAGTGGTTGCCGGCAGATTCAACTACGATCCCATCAGTCCAAGGTGACCTTTGCTTCAGCCACCACGCTATTCCACTTCAAGGTCTCGGCTTGCAGGAAGCCACGCGCTTCCCCCTCACCGAGCGGCAGCATGGCAAAACCTACCTGGGCCAACCCTTCCTGAATTTGCCGATCGTCAAGCACCGCCATGATCTCGCGCGAAAGCCGCGCCGTAATCTCAGGGGCGGTGCCTGCCCGCGTGAATAGCGCCAGCCAGGACTCAGCCTCCACCGGGATTCCAAGCTCTGACAGCGTCTTCACTTCCGGCAATTGCGGCGCGCGCGCCCTGCCTGTGGCGGCCAATACCCGCAGGCTGCCGGCCTGTACCTGCTGCAAAACGCTCGGCAGAGTCGCGAAAGAAAGTTGCACCCGGTTACTCAGCAGATCTGTCGTGAGCTGCGCAGTCCCGCGATAGGGGACGTGCTCGATGGCGACACCGGTACGCAGCCGAAAAAGCTCCGCCGTCAAATGAGAGGCCGAGCCATTGCCGGTGGAACCGTAGCTGAGCAAGCCAGGCTGCGCCTTGGCAAGGGCAATCAGTTCAGCGACAGACTGCACCGGCACAGCCGGATGCACCACAAGCACAGCGGGAATGGTAACCATCACCGCGAGCGGTACGAAATCCCGGGTGGGGTCATAGGGCAGATTGGCAATGAGCGCCTTGTTCGTGACATGCGTCTGGTTATTGCCGACCGTGATGGTGAAGCCATCGGCCGGCGCTTTTGCCGCGGCATCCGTCCCGACCACACCGTTCCCACCAGCTCGGTTTTCCACCACGATGTTCTGTCCCAGGCGCTGCGCAAGCCCTTGGGCAACGAGTCGCGCGGCCAGGTCGGTTGGGCCACCTGGAGGATAAGGCACAATCAGCCGAATGGGACGGGAGGGAAAGCTCTGCGACCAGGCTGATGGCGCCCCGAACAAAGCCGCAGCGCCCAGGCCCGCCAATCCGCGTCTTGTGATAGAAATGGCACTCATGCGCTAAACACTCCATCTGCGTGCGAGGTGGGCGAGGTGTCACCCAACAATCCGAAAAACTGTGCAATCGCCTCGATCTGCCCATGGGCCATTTCCTTGCCCGTCTGGACGGCACAGCCCAGGGCGCGGGCGGCAGCAAGCAGCGGCGTGATATCAGGTTCTGTCACGACATCGGCGACCAGCTTTGGTTGCCCATAAGCCGCCAGGGAAAGGGGAAGCGACTGGCCATCGGCACCAACGCTGGTCGCATTGACAATCAGGTCATATTCCTTGTGCATAGAGGGCGCAGGCGCGAGGTCGAGATCGCGGAATTCTTTCGCAAGCAGGCTTAACAGCGCGTCGCGCCGTGCTGGAATGAGGTCGAGCACCGCCAGATGTTCGAGGCCGGCATCCGCCAAGGCGTAGGCCATGGCGCTGCCAGACCCGCCTGCGCCGATCACCAAGGCCCGCTGCCCTTTAGGCGTGAAGCCATGACGATGCGCAGCCACAAGGAAGCCGATTCCGTCGGTGAGATGACCGATAAGACGCCCATCTGGTTCGCGCCGGATAAGGTTCACGACGCCAAGCCGCCTTGCGATGGGTGTCGCTTGATCCACCAGGGCCGCTGCGGCCTGTTTGTGCGGATAGGTGAGGACACAGCCTGGTGAATTTCGCCAGCCTCGCAGCATTCTTGCGAAACTCGGCAAATCAGCGGCAGCTACATGGATCGGAATGAGGGTCGCATCCAACGACTGCTGAACGGCATATCGGGTAAAGAGGCGCGGGAGCGCCACCTGCTTGATGGGATCACCAAGGATGCTCAGAACCGTCGTGTTACCTGATAGAAGGCTCATCACAAATGCTTGGATCCTTCGCAGCGTCGCTACGCCCTAAACTGAAAATGAACTCCGTGCCTTGTTTAGGTAGCGAGAGGATGCGCGCACAAGATACAAAGCTTTCATGCGGCATTACCTCATGTAATGATATGCGCCGCGAGACCTAGTGGTACGATTCATGCCACCACTTCCCGGACCAAAACTCTCCGGGCGCACGACTAGCCTTATATTTGGTGGGCAGATTCACGCTGCTGTCGGGAACCAACAGCAGCGACCGGACCACTGGGCCCCAAGTACTGTTCACAAAGGCAATTCATGCCTACTTCGCTGCGGTTCCTGAATTCACGGAGGTTTTTAGCGATGCGTCAAAGATCAGGTTCATCAGCCAAACGGATTGATCGGCGCCCACGGCCGCCTGACACTGTAATGAGCGAATGCGGATCACTGGTGACAGGTGCCGCAAAGCTGGCTTAACTGCGCTTCTTAAGCGAGATTTATCGGGAAGCGGGTTCATATTAATGTCGCAAGCAAATATCGGAAGCAGTGCCGATGTTTTCTCATGAATGCCGGCACCGCTTGATTTTTGGAGCGCATTTTTTCGTGCAATCTCATGTTATCACCAAATCCATGATGAGGATTTAAGGCAATGCTCAACCTGCGTCAGATTGAGGCGTTTCGTGCCATCATGATCGCTGGCTCCATGACGGGTGCTGCCAGTCAGCTTCGGATTTCGCAGCCAGCGCTTAGTCGAATGCTCCGGCGGATTGAAGATGTATTGCGGACCCCATTGTTTGAGCGCGGTACCGGCCGTCTTATCGCGACCCGGGAAGCGCATGACATCTTCGCTGAGATCCAGAAAGTCTATGCGCAAATGGAAGGTCTTTCCGGAGCGGTGATGCGGATCGTCCAGGGCCAGACAGGAACATTCCACTGCGGCGCATCACCGGGTCTCGGCCGCCGCATCGTGCCGAGAGCCCTCGCGCGCGTGCACGCAGCCTATCCAGCTTTGGAGTTGAAACTTGATATCCTGTCGCTCGCGCAAGTTACGGATTACTTGCTATCCGGTGCGGGGGAATGCGTTGTGACGCTCTTTCCTGTTGAGATGCCTGCCCTCAGCACAATTATGCTGGGTCAGGGCCAGCTTGTCGCTGTACTGCCAAGCAATCATGCCATGGCCAACCGGACCGAATTGACGGCAGAGGATCTGGCGCAGGAGGCTTTGATTTCGGTGCAATCAGACGCGCCGCATGGGCGAGTGGTAGATGATCTGTTCCGCGGAGCAGGTCTTGCGTATCGCGTACCAACACGGGTGCGCTTTGCTGAATCAGCCATTGCGCTCGCCAGTGAAGGCCTGGGCATTGCCCTTGTTGATGAATTCACGGCCATGGACGCGCCCCTGAATTTGCGTGTGCTGCCGATCCGTCATGCCGCGCGCTTTGGGGTTTATCTGCACTGGAATCGCGATCAGCCCCGATCTCGCAGAGTTTCCGATCTTGAAGCAGCAATCAGGGTGGCGCTGGCGGAAAGGGAGTCGGCAGGGTAAGGACTGAGATATACTTTTCCCTATACATCGAAGAAAACGGTTTCGTTCTGCCCCTGCAAGTGGATGTCCATGACATGGGAAATCAGACCGTCGCGCATCTCTCGCCGTGCAATCAGCGTTTGGCGGCGACTGGGCGGTTCAATGCTTCGGAGCACGGGATCTTCTGCATTCGCTTTCGCTTCATCCTCGAAGTAAAGACGAGTGGCGAGGCCGAAGTTGAGACCGCGCGCAACAATCCAAAGCGATATATACGGCGCCAAACGTTGATGATCGCGACGGCCGGCGATGCGCCCAGGCTTGATGGTATCGAAAGACCAAAGGCCAGTCTCAAAATCCGTGCCGACGCGCCCCCAGCCACGGAAGCTCTCATCACGCGGCCCTTGCTGTCTATCGGCGGGATGGTTGAAGCGGCCTTGGGCATCAGCCTGCCAGATCTCCACCAGCGCATCACGCAGGATGGCGCCGGTGCCGTCGAAGATGCGGCCCTTAATGCGGATGCGCTCGCCCTTCGTGTCTGTTTTCAGGCGCATCGTGCCGAGGTTGTTCTTGAAGATTTCGAATCCAGCCTGACCCGGAATGAGACCGATATGGACATAGGGACCCGCTGTTTGGGATGGCGTTTCTGGCAGATAGCCGAGCTCGTTCTGGGCAATCATGGTAGCTCAGCTTCCTGGAAGTTTGTTTTCGAAAAGTGTCGCCCGCATACCGCGCAAGACGATATCCCAGCGATAGGCCAGCGTATCGAGTGGCACGGCAGCATCGAGATCAAGTCGCGCCACGAGCCTTTCGCGCGAAGCGGCGTCAGAGATTGTGTTGATGATGCTGTCATGCCGAATAAGCGGATCACCTTCAAAATACATCTGAGTGATCAGGCGTTGGGCGAAGCCCACACCGAAAACTGAGAAGTGGATATGCGCCGGGCGCCAGTCATTCAGGCGATTGCGGAAAGGGTATGGACCGGGCTTGACGGTACGGAAACCATAGCGGCCCTCGGCATCGGTCAGGCAGCGCCCGCAGCCGCCGAAATTCGGATCGATTGCCCCGATATAGGTATCATTGCGGTGGCGATAGCGGCCGGATGCATTGGCTTGCCAAAACTCCACCAGAACTCCCTGCATGGGGCGCGCATGCGCGTCCAGCACACGGCCATGAACGATGATCCTCTCGCCCACTGGATCACCCGATGTCGCGTAGTTGCGGATAAGGTCATTATCGAGCGGACAAAGTTCATTCGGACCAAAGAGCGGGCCTGTGACATCGGATAAAGATGTCTGCAGCGACCAAAGAGGTCTTGTCGGCCCGCGATAGGCGCTGGTCTTATAGAGCGGCGTTATCGCTGGCGGATGCTGGCTATAGTCGCGCTGGATGAATTCGTGATCGAGGCTCATGCCGTTTTCCTCTATGGCAGCTCAGGAATGGTGCGGGCGATGCGCGATGATGCTTCCTGGTGTGCTGGAAGCTGTGTGTCATGCCTATGCGCCCTCGCGCGACGAAGCGCTGCTGCAGGCAGACAAGACCCACGCGCAATCAAAGGATAGCTCCCTGCTCAGAGAGGCGCACCCGCACGATTGAGGACGAATGATTTTGGGCATCTGCCTGGCATGCCGCCGCCACGCCGGCAGCGTGACCGGTTGCAAAGGCTGTGCCCATGACCCTTATCGAACCGTACGCTTCTGCCTCACAGCCGATGACCCGACCACCAAGCCAGAGGTTCTCAAGACCATCTGCCCTGATCGCCGAATAGGGAATACCAAAGTATCCGGCACCGCCGACAGGCTGATAGGTGCACTTCCCGAGGCCCCGATGCACTTCCATCGGCCAACCGCCGCGACCTATCGAATCCGGCGGATCCTCGCCTTCAGTGATCATGCGAGACGTGATTTTCCTTCGCGGCAGCACTTGGCGACTATCCCTGATGCCAATCTGTGGGCCAGCTGAAAGCAGATAGGCTCCCTCACAGCCCGGCACGTCAGAGCGAAGCGCTTCAACGCAGCGCCATGCCAATTCGCGCCCCAGCGTTTCTGCGCGTGTCTTCGCCAGAGCACTTCCGTCGCCCGTTTCGACATCCACCACCATCCACCACATTTCGTTGGACATCGGAAGCCGTAACACAATGCCACCATCGCGGCGTATTGCGGCGCCATTCTCATTCGAGGTGTATTGGAGTTTTGCAATAGCCTGCCGTAAGGCGGATCTGTCAGGACCTGTATCGGATATGCCACCGATTCTTATTGGCAAGGAGCCAGGCTGTCGGGGCCTTTCGCTGTCATATCCGCCTTGCATGGGCGCCCCTGCGGCAGCTGAAAGCACCGCGTCACCACTGGCATCCACGAAGGACCGCGCTGAGACGCAAAAACTCTTGCCGAGATCAGCGACTGTGACACTTTTTATGCAAGCGCCATCCATCGACGCCGCCACTACCGGCGCGTGCAGGAGAACGTCCGCGCCGGATCGGTGAAGGACATGATCAAGCGCCAGCTTGAGCGGTTCGCATTCAAGCCGAAGGATCCAATTGCCGCTGGGAGAGCTAATCGGGCCCGCTTCGATGCCGAGCCTTGTCAGCGCTTCGATCACCTGTGTTGCAACACCCGCGACGACAGGCTCAGGCCTTGAGCCGCCTTGGGCGTAAAGGCCACAATATGCGAGGACATTCGATGTTGTTGCGGCGCCGCCGAGGAAACCATAACGCTCAAGGAGCAAGGTGCGCGCGCCCGTCGCAGCCGCCCCGACAGCGGCCGCCACTCCTGCCGATCCACCGCCGACAACTACGACGTCGTAGCTAAGGTTTGCAGGTTCCACCGACAATCTACCCTCGCGCATGAGCGGTTGTGGTTTTTAGAAACCAATGCGTTTCGGGCGTATTGAGAAACTGGGCATCATTCAATGATCAAGAATTTCAATGGATATAACGCCGCGGTATGACGAGACGTAACTGACAGCGCTTCCCTTGATGAAATGTTCTCCGCCCCACCCACGCGGGCGCCAACCGAAAAGCTGGTCCGCGATATTCGTCTTGCCACGCGCAAGCACCATTCCGCCAAGTACAAGATCCGCATCGTACTGGAGGGGCTCGCATTCGAGTAAAGTATTGATAATATGAAAAACTAAAGGTCAGAGACGTTCGCTTTTCCGGTTCCCTTTCCTACGCCACCTCCCTTTCCCCAAACATGCTCTCAGTCCTGGGTGGGCTTTGAAATTCCCGAGCATTTGCGGGCTTTTCGCCAGAAACCTTGATGGTGCGGGGGCGGAATGGTCGGGCTTTTTCTCTCCGAATCGAGGGATTCTCTCCAGAGCTTGAGGGGTGGTCGATTTTTCCAACAAGGTTTAACTCGATGATTTAATTGATTTTATTATGCTGCGGTGCAGTGTGAGTTGGCGAAATGGATGCCTGGGGGAACGGAACCGGGGACGGAAAATTGAGGCTGAACCCCGAGGTTTCGAATCCCACTCGCTGCTCCAGTATCTTCCCGAACAACTAAACACCATGTATCAGACGTCGCCTTGAACCGCAGGTTTCCTGGGGTTTTGCTGCGGCGGCTTGAGGGTTGGAGAACGCAACGATCGCGGAAATTGCTCTCTGGAGGGTGCGTTCTCTCCGGAGCTTGGGGGTAGCCCGATTTCCCCCACAAGGTTCAACTATCTGAAATTTTTGGACTTTGCCGAACGATTGGCGCCCTTAAGTTGTGCTCCCGATCGCCACCGGTCGAAGCTGGGAGCGTAAATTTCTGCTCCGAGCGACGTTGGCTAGACCAGTCCATAGGCAGCCCGATCCATTGCACTGCGGTGGCTGACCGGATCGGATGGCTCCCTGGCGTTACTTCTTCACCAGCGACACCCCCTTGGGGCATACGGGAGCACAAGGCCTCTATCGCCGCCCCTTTAAGTCAGTGGCATCTGGACGATTTCCCGGTCGGCGTGTCGCGGAGACTGCGGCGGCCGAACACCGGGCGCAGTGGGTTGATCGTCAGCTGTTTTTTACAGCCTCGGTCAGCTCACCGGATTTGTTCTGAATACGTAATTTCAGCCTTTGGGTTTTGAAGTTCTAGTTGTTGAGTGATGCATTCCAATGTATGGTTTTCTCGACCGCGACACAGCGTAAGGGATGGCAGAGCTTGCCCGACGACAGCCGTAAGGCCCTTGGCAATCTCCTCTCCTACGCCGAGGAGCTTTTGCGGATCTCTGAAAAGGTTGTGGCGGACCTTTCCAAAGACGCTGTCCGCGTGTTCCACGAATACCAGATCGCTCGGCTGGAGGGCGTGTCAGTCGGCTTGAGCAATGAAGATTGGCTCCGGGTCGCCCGTCTCCGCGAGAGTCCGCCTCCAGAGCCAGACGCAATCTTTGACGGATGGCTCTCCGGCCTTGGGGGGCTCACAGACCCACCAAAGCTCGCCGAGAAGCTACTGGTCAAGGCCGACCTGGACACCGCTTCGGACCTGCTCGCAGCTGAGCTCGCGGAGGCGGACGACGTCATGCCCCAGCGGGGCGATGCTGCAGACTCTTGCTCGGTCGATATCATCCTGCGCGCCGAGAATATGCCGGAGTTCGTCGCAGCCTACCGGGCCTACTGCACCGGCCCGTGGCAGACTTGGGCCGAGAAGGAGCGACCGCGGCGGCAGAGCATCCTGGTCTACAATCAGCTCTTCGAGGCCCACCAACGGATGGTGGCCACCGGCGACGACGCGCCAATCGAGTGCGTCTTAGGCGTCGGCGTGGCCCGGTGGGAACACCCTGAGGGGCGAATCGACGCCCCCGTCATCGAGCAGATGGTTGAACTCCACCTCGATGAGGGTGATGGCACCATTCTGGTCCGGCCGCGGCAGCAGCCTCCGCGAGTCTCGCTCCGCGTCTTCGACGAGCGCGGCGTCATTGCTGCCGGCGGGGTTCAGCGCGACGCGGCCGCGCGCCTAGCCGGCATTTCCGAGGATTCAGACGCGGGCTTCTCTCCCTTCGTGCGGGAGAGCTTTGAGCCAGTTCTGAAGATGTGCCAGGCCCGATTGGCAGGAAATTCTGTTTATGAGGGCGATAGCGCCGACGTGCCGGCGGCAGAGCGCCCCCTACCTCGACCGGACGGCATTCTTCGGGTCACCGATAGCTGGGTGCTTTATGTCCGCCAGCGTTCGGTCGACTTCCGCTGCGACGACATCCGCCGGCTGAAATCGGAGATCGAGAACGCGACCGACGAGGGCGACCTTCCCCTACCCGCCATCCAGTTGGCCTCGAAGCCGAAGAGCACTCGCGTCGCAGACGACTTTATCGATCTCGAGAACGACGGTGGGAGCCTGCCGGAAGCTCCCATCACCCTAGGCAGCGGGATCTCGGGCAGCTCAGGGACCGGCTTTAGTATGGGAGGCAGTGACCGCTCGGCCTGGGACGCCCGTAGCCTGTTCCTGCCTCTGCCATACAATGATGAGCAGGCGGAGATCATCGGCAAGCTGGAGCAGAAGGGTGCGGCCGGCGTCGTGGTCCAGGGCCCGCCGGGCACCGGCAAGACCCACACCATCGCCAATATCATCTGCCACTACATGGCCCGTGGGCGCCGCGTCTTGGTGACTGCACGCAGCCCAGAGGCCCTGACAGCTATCCAGTCGAAGCTCCCAGAGGAGATCCGGTCGCTGGCCATCTCGGTCATCCACAGCGACCGTGAGGGCGCCCGCCAACTCGAGGAGGCGGTGAGTATCCTTGCCCAGAACGTCGCCAACACAGACCGGCACGAGCTCAATCGTGAACGGATCGATAAGGAGCGACGCCTGAGCGAGGTTCGCGCCGATATCGACGACATCGATCGAAAGATCCGGTCCTACGCAGAGCAAAACCTGAAGGAAGTCCGCTTCCGCGGCGAGGACCTATTGCCGATGGCACTGTCGGCCCGGCTTGAAGCCGAGCGGTCCGAGCATGCTTGGTTTCCGGATCGGCTGGACCTTGAGCCCCACTTCGAGCCACGCTTCGGGGACGCCGAAATCACCAACGCCTGGGCCATCCGGACCCGCCTTGGCGCGGACCTAGCTTACCCGGCTGCGCACCTCCCTGATCCGGTAGCGCTCCCCGACGCCGCGCGGCTGCTCGCCGCCCATGGCGCCCTCGCCCGAGCGGCCGAGACCGAAGCCAAAGCTCTTCGGGGCGACCTCCCTTACGTCTCGCTTGCGGCCCCGAACGCGGCTGAACTGGTACGGCAGACCCATGCCTGGTTGGAAGGGTTCGCAGGCTGGCTCGACGAGGTCGGCGCCAGCAAATGTAACTGGGTACTCGTCGCCTATCAGATCCTGCTGGAGGCCAAGCCCGCTGATCCAGCGGCGAGGCAGTCGCTCCGGATCCTGCTCGCCGAGTGGGCCCGGCTACAAACTGAGGGGCGGGCCTATGCCCTGCTCGGCATCGAAACCCCCGTCACGCCAGGCGAAGTCGCCTTCGACACGGCGGTCGAGAAGCTGTCCCGCGGCGAAAAGCCCTTTGGCCTGTTCGGCGGTGGTGCCCTCAAAGCCCAGTTGGCCCAGGTGCGGGTCGCCGGAAGCATGCCGTCTTTGAAGTCCCCTTCCGACCAGGAGACCTGGAAGCAGGTGCTGGGCTGGCGTCGATGGCAGAAGGAGGTGCAGGCCTTCCTTGGCCGCTGGAACGCCGCATCACGCGTGCTCGACCTAGCCGGTTTGCCTACCGACTTCCAGGCAGGTTCCGACGAGTTACTCCGCCTTGGCTCGTTGGTGGAACGCGCGCACGCCCTCCACCAGGAGGCGCCGCAGCGCCTGACGGCCATTGGTGGCCTGTTCCCACATGGCGTGGACGCCCGCGAAGTCGTGGTATTCGGGAAGCTGGTGGGGGTCCGCGCGGCACTTACTGCGAACCTCGACCGCAGCGGTGGTAAGGAGGCCCGGGAACTGAAGGCCCGGCTTGAGGCGCTCGCCGCGGCCGCGCCGGCGCTTCCCTTCCACACCGGGCTCGCCGCGCTGATCGGCATGGTTGGAAAACCGGAGACGGTCGTCCACGAGCTAGCGGAGGCTTGGAACGACGTGCTGGCGGAAGCCATGCGCCTCTCCGCTCTCCAGCACGACCGCATCAGGCTTGAGGAGATCGCCGGGCTGGTGGCTGCCTCTGGGGCTCCTCTCTGGGGCGAGCGGCTGCTCGTGGACCAAGCGACGGACGGCGTCGAGTCCTACTGGACACCGGCGACTTGGCGGCGCTCCTGGGAGTGGGCACGCGCCGCCGGATTCATCTCGCGAATCTCCGACCGAGAGACCATTGCCCAGATATCGGGCGTCCGGGCAGAGCGGGAGGCCGAGCAGCGACGGCTGCTGGGTGAGATCGTCAGGTTGCGTACCTTCATCGGACTGAAGCAGGGCATTAGCGAGCAGGTGGCGTCCGCGCTGGCGAAATTCGTCGCTGCTGTCCGCCGGATTGGCGCCGGCACTGGCAAGAGCGCTGAGCGCCATCGCCGGGCGAGCCGCGAGGCGGCACTAGAAGCGGCAACGGCTGTCCCCTGCTGGATCCTCCCCGAATGGCGGGTGGCGGAGCAATTGCCCAGCGTATTGGGTTGCTTCGATCTCGTAATCGTGGACGAGGCGAGCCAGTCGGACATCACCTCGTTGCCCATCGTCTTGCGTGGCAAGCAACTGCTTGTAGTCGGCGACGACAAGCAGGTTAGCCCATCGGCGGTCGGCATCGAGGAGCGTGTCGCGATCCAACTGCGAGAGACCTTCCTGAAGGGGATGCCCTTACGAAGCTTCCTCGATCCGGCGACCTCGCTTTACGACATTGCCTCAATGACCTTCCCAGGATCGGTCACTACGCTCCGCGAACATTTCCGCTGTGTTGAGCCGATCATCCGCTTCTCATCGCGCTTCTACCCGAAGGCGCTGGTGCCGCTCCGTCTGCCTACAGCCACAGAACGCCTCGACCCGCCACTTATCGACGTTTACATCCCTCGGGGCAGGAAGTTCCGCGATCATAACCAAGCGGAAGCCGATTGGATCGTGGACGAGATCGAACGGATTAGCCTCGACGCGGCCTTACGGCATCGGTCAGTCGGCGTGATCTCGCTGATCGGCGATAAGCAGGCGAAGCTGATCCAAGACAAGCTAGCGAGGCGCCTCGGTACAGAAGTTTTAATGCGGCACCGGATTATGTGCGGCAATGCGGCGACGTTCCAAGGCCAGGAGCGGGACATCATGTTTCTCTCCATGGTTGCCTGTATGGCAACGGCCCGCTCACAAACAACGCGGACGATCGAGCAGCGGTTCAATGTTGCCATGTCGCGCGCGCGAGACCGGCTCTACCTCGTCCGCTCGGTGAAAGCCTCCGACCTCAGCGGTCGCGACCTAAAGCTCGCCATCATCGAGCACTTCTCCCACCCCATGGGCGAGACGACCGTGGCGCAGCCTGTCGAAGTGCTAGATCTCTGCGATAGCAACTTCGAAAAGGAGGTAGGCGGCCGCCTGCTGCGTATGGGCTACCGGGTCAAACCCCAGGTCCCTGTAGCGGGCTTCAGGATCGACTTTGTCGTTGAGGGCGCGCGCGACAAGCGCTTGGCCATCGAGCTTGACGGCGACAAGTACCACGGGCCCGACAGGTGGGCTGAAGACCTGCGTCGCCAACGAGCGCTTGAGCGCATGGGATGGGTGTTTTGGCGCTGCTGGGGGTCGCACTGGCTCGCAGATCCGGAAGGCTGCATGCAGTCTCTTCTCTCCACTCTCCGGCAACAGGGCATCGATCCCGTGTCGGGCGACTTCTCCCCGACTGAGTGGACCCGGCACATGACTGTCGGAGAAAATAAGGGAGCTGAGGCCATGGCGAGCGCCGTTGCCGTGGGCGAAGGTGCCCCAGGAGAGGCGCCGTTGGAAAGCGCATCGACCCCAGCATCTCAGAATGCCACAGAGGCGAGAGAGGGCACGATCGAGGCTAAGGGAAGCCAAGGGACCGAAGCCGATGAAACCATCGTGGCTCCCGGCGACACCGTAGTCGTGCGCTTCGCCGACACTAACCAGCTTCGCCGCTTCCGCATCAGCTCGGACCAACACTCCCCTGACGAAGGCATGGTCGGCGTCGCCCAGCCCCTCGCTCAGGCGCTTCTTGGCAGCAGCGTTGATGAGGAGGTCGAGTTCGAGGTTGCCGGGGTACGGCGGACAGCCGTGGTGGAGCGGATCCTGAAGGCCGCGTAATTGCAAAGCTTGGCAAAGCGACTACGAACCTTCGTCAACCAGAAGCGAGAAGAGCTATCTCGCGCGACCCACACTCATGCTGTTGGATGGGGCTGGCGCAAACAAGTCAGCATGGCACAGCCCTCTTGTTCCAGATCCAGGATCGCTTCCAATACGTAACCGCTGTCTGCGCCCCACCTTGCATCGTAACCTATTGATCGTGCCCTTTGCGCCGTTGACGTGAGCTGGAGGCGGCTGTGGTGGATGATGCTATGACTGAGAGCACTCGAAAGAG